>JBLHHD010000050.1:0-10687 GCA_047614605.1 Alteromonadaceae bacterium | reverse complement strand
GGCGGATAAGGGTTATAACCTTGTAATTCAAAGTCTTCGAGGCGGTAATCGTAGATGCTGTCGGGCTTTCGTTTAAGGTGTAAGGTTGGCAGTTCGCGAGGCTCTCGGGCTATTTGTGTTTGCACTTGTTCCATGTGATTGCTGTAGATATGGGCATCGCCGATAGACATAATCAGATCGCCAGGCTCAAGTCCGGTTTGCTGACACAATATATACACCCACAACGCCGCCTGTGCGGTATTAAACGGGTTGCCCAGCAACAGGTCATTACTTCTGACCGTACACATCAAGCTGAGTTTGTTATTGGCGACATTAAACTGATACAACAAATGACACGGCGGTAATGCCATCTTGCCGTTTTGGGCATTTTGTTGGGGCGAGAGTTTTTCATCAGGCAGGTATTCGCAATTCCAGCCATGAAACAATATTCGTCTCGACTCAGGGTTATTTTTTAGTAGGTTAAGCACGTAATCAACCTGGTTGATGGTGCCACCGTCTTTGGTCGGCCACGCGGTCCACTGCTTACCATAAACAGGCCCTAAATCGCCGGTTTCGGTGGCCCACTCATTCCATATTTTGGCGTCTAAATCGTTAATATTGGTGCTGCCCGACAAAAACCATAACAGCTCATTGACCACCGCTTTAAAATGCACCTTTTTGGTCGTCAACAGCGGAAACCCCTTGGCTAAGTCATGTCTGAACTGGCGTCCAAACACCGAGAGGGTGCCGGTGCCGGTACGGTCGCCTTTGGCCGATCCGTTTTCAAGGACATCTTTGAGTAAATCTATATATTGTTTCATTTGTCTTCCAGTGTTGCAGTGTTGCTATGCTCAATCGGCTGGCTGGTGCGAATTAAAAGCCAGCCACCGATGAGCACCATCGGCAAGGACAATATCTGTCCCATTGATATCAGCGAATATATTAATCCCAGGTGAGCGTCAGGCTCTCTGAAATATTCAACGATAAAGCGAAAAAGGCCATAAGTGATCAAAAACAAACCACTGACTCGCCCCAACGGACGTTGCTTTGCGCCAAAATAAAGCATAATAATGAATAACACCACCCCTTCAAGTAAAAATTCATAAAGCTGAGAGGGATGGCGCGGTAATGGGCCGCCAAGAGGAAATACCATCGCCCAGGGCACATCACTAGGTTTGCCCCACAATTCACCGTTTATAAAGTTGCCGATACGCCCTGCTGCCAGTGCCAGCGGCATTAATGGGGTGCCAAAGTCAGTCACGGCCAAAAAGGATTTGCCGCTTTGATGGGCAAAAAACCACATCGCCCCCGCGACCCCAAGCAGCCCACCGTGAAACGACATACCGCCGGTCCAAATCTTGAATAAAAACAATGGCTCCTGGATAAAGTAGCTCCATTGGTAAAACAGTACATAACCAATGCGTCCGCCGATGATTGCGCCAATAAAACCATAAAACATCAAGTCACCGAGCTGATCGTTGTCCCAGCCCGATTGTGGTTTGGCAATTTGGCGGTTTGCCATTGCCAATACGGCAAAAAAACCCACCAAATACATCAATCCGTACCAGCGTACGTCTACGCCAAATAATGAGAAAATCACCGGGTCGAAGCTGGGAAAGTGTAAAGGTTCAGTCATTTCAACATTCTCATAAAAACAGGCTCATAAAAACACCATTTTGATCACAATCAATGCGATGAAAGCCGCAAATAGTCGTTTCAACATTTTCACGGGGACTCGCTGCGCTATTTTTGCACCCAGTGGTGCGAACGCTGAAGAGGTAATAATTAAGCCGATTAATGCGGGTAAATAAATATAACCCAAAAAACCGTCAGCTAGTTGGTAGTGTGTTCTGCCCACCCAAATATACCCCACAGAAGCAACGCTGGCGACACAGGTGGCAGCAACCGCCGCAATACCTATAGACTTTCTGATATCGACCTTAAAAAAGCCCATCAACGGTATGATCAAGGCCCCACCACCAATACCTATCAGGCTCGACAAACCACCTATCAGGCTGGTCAGTGGTACCAACACCAGTTTATTCACCCGTGGCTGTGGGTGCCCGCTGGTAATCCCGGCAGAAAACGCCATTCGCACAGCAACAAAGGTCATGGTGATTGCAAACAAGGTCTTTAAAACTTCAATCTTGATCATGCCTGAAAACAAGCTACTCACTGCCGCGCCAAAGGCCACGCCCACAGTTGCCCAACCAGCCAGTGACCAGTCTATTTTATGATAACGGTGATGACTTAGCGCCGATGAAAAGGAGGTGAAGATAATAGATGACAGTGAAGTCGCCACTGCAATCAAAAAGGCGGGTTGTTCAGCAACAATATTAAGTTTATATAAGATGGCCGATAGTATCGGCACTATCAGCACCCCGCCGCCAATACCCAATAATCCGGCAAGAAATCCCACCACAGCGCCAAGCAAAAGGCAGGCTAGAAAAATAATGACTATGGGGGTAAGCAGCATCGATAACGTTCATCAGGTAAAACAGTAGGCGAATTTTACCAGCCCAGCGGGTTAATTCATACCACAAAGCGATTATCCGTTTAGCGTCCGGCTCTTATCAGTCCGCCAAGCCCTTTGGATTCCATAAACTGATTCATCAACTGACGTACCTCAGAGGCACGACTTGAATAAAGGCAACGATGGAGTAAGTCTTCACACTCCGTCATAGTCAGTTTGCGGATCACCCATTTAACTTTTGGCAAAGAGCTGGCGTTCATACTTAACTGGCGGTAACCCATGGCAAACAGTAAAATGGCACCGCCGGGATCACCCGCCAATTCGCCACAAATACTGGTTGAGATCCCGTGAAACTCGGCTTTGCCAATAATATCTTTAAGGGCTCTTAGTACTGCCGGGTGAAAATAATCATACAGCGAAGATACCCGCGCGTTATTACGGTCAACCGCCAATAAATATTGGGTCAAATCATTACTGCCCACTGAGCAAAAGTCGATTTTATCCGCCAAGTCATCAATTAAGTACAACATCGATGGCACTTCAATCATGATCCCCACCAACGGTTTGGTGACCACCGCGTTTGGTGTTTCATCTGAGACTTCAAAGTACGCCTGACTAATCAGTCGAATTGACTCATCAACTTCTTCAACGGCAGAGACCATCGGCAACATGATATGCAAATTACCCAAGTCGATATTCGCCCGGATCATTGCTCTGACCTGAACCAGAAAAATTTCTGGGTGATCCAGGGTGATCCGAATGCCGCGCCAACCCAAAAATGGATTATCCTCGACAATCGGTAAATAAGGCAGGGATTTATCACCACCAATATCTAAAATTCGCATGATCACCGGTAATTCTTGACGCTTAGATAACACCTCACGATACAGTTCATACTGCTCTTGCTCAGAGGGGAAGCTATCTTTGATCATAAAAAGATATTCGGTGCGAAATAATCCGATACCATCACTGGCAACGGCCTGTGCATACTCATATTCGGTGCCAAGTCCAGCATTAAGCATTAACGATATCGACTCACCATCCATACTTTTGGCGGGCAAATGCGTATCAACCTGTAGTTCTTGCTGCAACTGCGCTTCTTCTGCGATTAGTTGCTGATATTCTTTAATTACATCATCTGGCGGACGCACCAGCAAAGTACCGGCATAACCATCGATAATGATCCGTTCGCCTTCGAGTTGTAGCAAAGGGATGTCGGTGACCCCCATTACCGCTGGAACACCCAACGCCCTTGCCATAATCGCGGCATGAGAGTTACTGGATCCTTTAACAGATACGACGCCCAACAATTGCTGTGAAGGAATTTCTGCCAACATCGATGCCGTCACTTCTTCGGCAAACAAGATGGTCTCATCAGGCATTGTTTTGCGGTTCACTTCATTTTGCAATAAGTGACCAAGTACCCGGTGGCCAAGATCTCTGACATCGGCAGCACGTTCACGAATATACACATCATTCATCGCTTCAAATTGAGAGATCAGTTTCTCTATAGCAATTTTTAATGCGCTGATCGCACACCAGCCATTGGTGATCTGCACCTCAACATCAGCCCCAAAACTCGCGCTATCGAGCATTTGCAAATAACCATCAAAAATATCCAGAGTATCTTTGGGCAGTTGATCGGCCAGCTTTAATGCCATTTCCTTAAATTCGCGACGTGTCGCCCTGACGGCTACGTAAAAGCGTTTTATTTGTGTATCGCTATTATATACTTTACGCAGCGACACCGACTCAAAATCGGCCACCGGATGAGCCACGTAAGCATAACCAATCGCTACACCACCTGAGCCAGGTACACAATGCACATACTGGGTACCAAAGGCTTTTTTCTCAGCAGCCTCTTGTTGTAGTAAAGAGCGGGTTTCGGCATGAGCCAAAACAGAAGCCAGCTGTACAGCTAAAGTCACCATAAAGGCTTCTTCATCTTCGTCAAAAATTCGGCTACTTTTTTGCTGGACAGAAATAACGCCTAACACTCTACGCTGGTTAATAATTGGCACGCCTAAAAAAGCGTTAAACAGTTCTTCTTTTACTTCGGGAGTTTCTTTGTAACGGGGGTGTGTCTGCGCACTGGCAATATTGATGGGCTCTTCTCGTTGTCCGACATAACCTATCAAACCTTCTGAAAAACCGATGCTGACCTGACCAATAGACTCAGGACTAAGGCCATCGCTGGCCCTTAAAATAAAATGATAAGCTTCATAGTCAGCCAAATAAACCGAACAACATTCAGTTTGCATGGCGGATTTAACGTGACTAACCAGATTGTTTAACGCAACCGTCAGGTCGGGTTCCTGATTTACATCCTGAACTATACTTCGTAATCTGGTTAGCATCGTTAATATTTATCCTGTATTGGTCCCTCTTTTTATTATTTTGTTCTTTCATTCCTATTTTTTCTAGGTTCCCGGCGTTGATGCTGTAATGCAACAGGGGCAAACTCGGTCATGGCTTTGCGGTAAACCTCACGTTTAAACGAAACCACTTGTCTCACTGGATACCAAAAACTTACCCAGCGCCAATCATCAAATTCGGGATGATCAGTTTTTAACAAATCGACGTCTTGAGGGCTACACTTTAAACGTAGCAAAAACCATTTTTGTTTTTGACCGATACACAATGGTTTACTATCACGACGTATAAGCCGCTTTGGTAATTTATAACGCAACCATTGTTTGGTGACCGCGAGTAACTCTACATCTTCGGGGTTTAATCCGACCTCTTCATTTAACTCACGATACATTGCCTCTTCTGGACTTTCTCCCTGATCAATTCCCCCTTGAGGATATTGCCACGAATTTTGGCGATAGCGCCTGGCCCAGAAAACTTGCCCTTTGTTGTTACAGATCACAATACCGACATTGGCGCGAAATCCATCGGCATCAATCACAATAACTCCCAGCTTTTTAGCAGCATTTAATGGATTCTTCCACAAAGTCTGACAATCAGCAAACTTTAATCCCAAAGCCATCAAAATAAATTCAATTGTGAATAAAATAAAGTTATAAACGTTTATTCACAGGATATCTCCAGATCATTTAGGCATTTGATCATTTTCCACAGAATCTGTGCATATCTTTGTCAATAACATGGGTGTTTAACCCGTCAAGTTATACAATTTATACCAGCATAATAACTAGGCTATAAA
Source organism: Alteromonadaceae bacterium (assembly GCA_047614605.1). Taxonomy (GTDB): domain Bacteria; phylum Pseudomonadota; class Gammaproteobacteria; order Enterobacterales; family Alteromonadaceae; genus JABSOG01. Next base: position 5,066 of record JBLHHD010000050.1, on the reverse strand, counting down.
TAATTGTTTAAATTCAATAGGTTATTAAGTTACTTTTATCTATGACATGATTTCACAAGGTACGAAATTAAATTGAGTGAAAATCCACCAACTATACTTTTATCCACATTTTTATGATTTTTTATTGCTCATATCGTCTAGAATAAAATCAACGATCATTTTATCTAATGATCATTCGCTTTTGAGTTATTTTTCATAAGCAAGATGGAGTCAACCTGTGGATAACTTTGAGTGAAACTGTGGAAATCATTACTTTACCCACTTGCTCTCAAAAAATCAGCTTGAAAATTGCTTTTAACAAGCCGTTTTACGTGTATATGCCACCCATAAGTCGTTGAGGTTATTTACCATTTGCTATTATTTAGCCCTTGGTGAGATAATCTGCTACTCTCCCTCTGACCAGCCAAAGTACCACGTATAATGCACCGTCCACTGCCACCAAAAACCGAAGCTGAACTGTTACAGCGCAGTAATGCCATTGCCGGGCTAAGCCTTGCTGAGCTGGCAGATCGGCATCACATTACCATGCCCGAGAACCTCAAGCGCGAAAAGGGCTGGGGTGGTCAATTGATCGAGTTCACCCTAGGGGCCGATGCGGGATCAAAACCCGTGCCGGACTTTACCGAATTAGGCATCGAACTAAAGACCCTACCAATTTCATCCACAGGCAATCCGCTAGAAACCACCTTTGTTTGCGCCGCGCCATTAACCGGAATTACAGGCGAGCAATGGCAAACGTCGCATTTACGCACTAAAATTAGCAAGGTTTTATGGGTCCCCATACTAGCAGAGCGGAGTATTCCGCTGGCTGAACGAGTGGTGGGCACGCCTTTTATCTGGCACCTCAAAGGCGAGCAAGAAGAAGATCTTAGACAAGACTGGGAAGAGCTGATGGACCTAATTGTGCTAGGTGATGTAAAGAGCATCACTGCCAAAACCGGCCAGTATTTACAGCTCAGACCCAAAGCCGCCCATGCAGGCATCCGCACCGAAGCTTTTGACCCAAGCGGCAAACCAATAAAGTCCCAACCCAAGGGCTTTTATTTGAAGAAAGATTTTACCCGGCGCATATTGGCCGATATGTTTGGCATCTAAAGACCATAACAAAGGGTTTCGTGAATAACCCAGCCAAAAAACTGGACACAAACCCCGTGCCCGCATCTATAATTGCGATGCATCCGTCGAACCGGCCTAATGACATTGATATACGTCCTGTATCAAAAAAGCCCGCCCGGGTCACCCAGGGCGGGCTTAAACAAATCATTACAGCGATTAATCAGAATATTTTTGAATCAACTGATCATATTTACCATTATTTTTAATATTACTCATAGCACCATTAAATCGGTTGACCATTGCCGGTTTAATCGATAATTTTGAGAACATCACATAGACATCGCCAGTATGGATCGTTGCCTGATGAGGCGTGATGCGTTTTTCTAGCCCTTTGCGACGAATAAGTGAAGCACCAACAAAGCTGTCTTCTAAAAAGCCATCAATATCACCATCAATCAATCGAGCCAGATTGATTTCACCCATAAAGGTCGGTTTAAAGCGATCAGCAAATTGTGCATCATCCATCAGTCCAGTGAGCTCATCACCATAAAAGTATTCGTTAATGATACCCAGCTTATGGTTGTCGCGGACAAAATCAACAACACTTGCCTGACGGTAACTGTGCTCCTCTTCTGCGCGAATATAAAGTTGAAACTCTTCACTGCGATAGGCATCAGAAAACAATGCAAAACTCTTACGCTCTTCAGTGATTGACGCACCCAGGACAAAATCAATCTTGCCCTCTTTGAGCTGCCCTAACAGGTTACCCCATGAGTCTTGTTTGTAATCGACATCACAATCAAGCTCTTCAGCCACCATATTGATTAACTCAATATCCAGCCCCTGAACCTTGCGACCAAAGCCGATAAACTGATAGGGTTCCCACACATCAAAACCCATAGTAAATTTACAGCTTCTTGGTTGCGCCGCTTGTTTTGCCGCAGCGGCTTTAGGGGCCGTTTCGGTTGCTGCTTTATTTGTTTGTTTTTGCGGACTACAAGCGGCCAGCAAAGTCACTGCACAGCCAAAAAGAGTCATTCGCCAGTTTAAATTCATTTGAACCCCATCACATTTTTTTTGTTATCCAACATACCTTAAGCGTAGCAGAGCAAAAATAAATTGCGTAAATGTTTCTTTTTTTCACAGCAATTAAAAACAAAGTGATTAACAAGTAAGCAATTTTGGCATAAATCACCATAACAATGCCGCCATTTAGCCCGTTTTTATTAAGATAGCGTTTATCGATTATTAACGATAAGTTTCAATCGAAGGACATGAACATATCAAGTTACGATCACCAAAGACATCATCAATTCGGGCAACGGTGGGCCAGAATTTATCTTTGCTGACTGATGCCACCGGAAAGGCAGCGTACATACGGTCATAAGGGCGATCCCACTCGCTGCCCATGACATCAGCCATAGTATGCGGTGCAAAAACCAGTGGGTTATTTTCGATTGACCATTGACCAGAAGACACTTTGTCAACCTCACCACGAATACACACCATGGCTTCGATAAATCGGTCGATTTCAACTTTTGATTCGCTTTCTGTCGGCTCAATCATTAACGTACCAGCCACCGGAAATGACATAGTGGGCGCGTGGAAACCATAATCCATCAGACGTTTAGCGATATCCATTTCACTGATGCCTGACTTCTCCTTAAGCGGTCGCAAATCAACGATACACTCGTGAGCTACCCGATCATTACGCCCTCTGTACAAAATAGGGTAATGTTCAGAAAGTTTGTTAGCCAGGTAGTTAGCGTTTAAAATCGCCATTTCAGTTGACTGACGTAACCCCTTGGTACCCAAAAGAGCAACGTAAGCCCATGAGATAGGCAAAATACCGCCACTACCATAAGGTGCAGCCGACACCGCGCCATTACCCTCGTTTGGCCCTTCAACTTTAATCACACTGTGATTAGGCATAAACGGAGCCAAATGGCTCTTAACGCCAATAGGACCAACACCCGGACCACCACCGCCATGAGGTATGGCAAAGGTTTTGTGCAAGTTTAAATGCGATACGTCTGAGCCTACAAAGCCCGGTGAAGTGATACCCACCTGAGCATTCATGTTGGCTCCATCCATATACACCTGACCACCGTTGGCATGGATAATATCGCAAATTTCACGAATAGTTTCTTCGTAAACCCCATGCGTTGACGGGTAAGTCACCATCAAACAAGCCAGGTTATCGGCCATTTCTTCGGCTTTGGCTTTTAAATCTTCAACATCAATATTACCCTGTTTGTCACAATTAACCACAACCACTTTCATGCTTGCCATTTGTGCCGATGCCGGATTGGTGCCATGAGCGGAGCTTGGGATCAAACAGATATTACGATGGCCCTGATCGATGCTATCAAAGTATTTGCGAATAGCAATCAAGCCGGCATATTCACCTTGAGCACCCGAGTTAGGCTGCATCGATACCGCATCATAACCGGTGATATTAACCAACCAGCCTGATAACTCATCAATCATAATTTTATAACCGGCGCACTGCTCAGCGGGTGCAAACGGATGCATCTCGCTAAATTCAGGCCAGGTGATAGGGATCATTTGGGCAGTCGCATTAAGTTTCATGGTACATGAGCCTAATGAGATCATCGAATGGTTAAGCGCCAAATCCTTGTTTTCGAGGCGTTTGATATAACGCAACATTTCGGTTTCGCTGTGATAAGAATTAAATACCGGGTGAGTCAAAAACTCATCATCACGCTGTAACTGGGCCGGAATAGAATCTGAGCCTTTAGCAACCAGCTGAGCATCCAGAGCAGCTACATCAAGGCCATGTCCTTGACCTAAAATAACATCAAATAACTGGGCAATATCTTCGCGGGTGGTGGCTTCACTAAAACTCAAACCCAAGGCATTATCCAAATCGGTTCTAAAGTTAATGCCAGCGATCAAACCACGGGCGACAATCGCCTCTTTGTCATTGGTATTAATGGTTACGGTATCAAACCAGCTGTCATTAGCCAGACCGATGCCCTGACTTCGCATACCAGCGGCAAAAATATCGGCCATGCGATGAATGCGATTAGCAATCATTTTAAGCCCTTCAGGACCATGATAAACACTGTAAAATGCCGCCATATTGGCGAGTAACACCTGCGCGGTACAAATATTTGAATTGGCTTTTTCGCGACGAATATGCTGCTCACGAGTCTGCATAGCCATACGTAATGCCGGATTACCCAAGCGATCTTTTGATACGCCGATTATACGCCCAGGTAATGAACGTTTGTATTTGTCACTGGTGACAAAAAATGCCGCGTGTGGACCACCATAAGCCATTGGCACACCAAAACGCTGAGTCGACCCCAGTACCACGTCTGCACCCAAAGCCCCCGGTGATTTAAGCAATACCAAACTCATAATATCGGTGGCAACCGCGACAATCCCTTTTTTGGCATGAACGTCAGCGATTAAACCAGAAATATCAGTGATAGCACCGGTTGTGCCAGGGTATTGGATTAAAGCACCAAAAATATCATGATTGGCCGCTTCATTCGCAGGTCCGCAAATAATTTCAAAACCAAACATGTCGGCACGAGTTTTTACCACGTCAATCGTTTGCGGATGCACATCATCGGCAATATAAAAAGTGTTGGATTTTTTGTTTTTAGCCACACGTTTGGCTAACGCCATGGCCTCAGCAGCAGCGGTTGCTTCATCAAGCAAAGAGGCACTGGCTAAATCCAGGCCACTTAAATCAATCCCCAGCTGTTGGAAGTTAAGCAAAGACTCCAGTCGACCCTGAGCAATTTCAGGTTGATACGGTGTATAAGCAGTATACCAGCCAGGATTCTCCAGCACGTTACGTAAAATAACGTTAGGCACCAGTGTCGGGTGATAACCCATACCGATATAAGATTTATTAATAATATTCTTTTGCGCAACACTTTTAAGATAACTTAATGTTTCAACCTCAGTACGGCTGTCGCCAACACTTAAGGGGTGATCCAATCGAATTGACTCTGGCACTGTTTGGCTAATCA
>JBLHHD010000049.1:0-10759 GCA_047614605.1 Alteromonadaceae bacterium | reverse complement strand
TCATCGGTATGTTCAATCCCAACATGGGTGGCCACATCAATCAAACCAAAAAGACCGGCAGTACTGTTAAGCAAAAACCGCCCGGTAGTGATACTGGCGTCCAAAAACTTGCCCTGTAAAACCTCATTGATCAAGGTAACGGGTTCATCCAGGTTATTGGCAACATTCAGCAAGCCTGTCTTTGCCATGTCAGGCACGTAATCATGGTAACCCACTGCCACTGGACGCAAAATATTCTTGTCCAGAGTATTCCAGTTAAAATCCCAAAAGGCCCGGTTGGTACTTTCAAACGGATCACGCTCATCGGCCATATCATTGATCTGTGCCGACGATCCTTCCTCAGCCGTTGACGAGCAGCCCCCCATTAGCAACATTAAGGTAACTAAACCTGCTTGTACTACATTTTCTATTTTGAGACCTGTCATGTTTTCCCCTGTCATATTCGCTCCTCTAAAGAGCCTCGACGTAAATTGAAATATTTTATGCTTTTTTTCATAAGACTTGATTGATCACTACCGATACTTCACTGGTATCGCTTAGTCTTAATACTTGGCTTTGTCCCTGCAGCTCTCCGGCAGATACTGCGATGTTCGAATCATGAGAAATTCGGGTACTAATAACCACTTCATTAAGATCTGACAACTTATAATTGTCCATCATCGCATTGGCATCACTTAGATCCACCGTTAAAGGTAGTTCAAATGTGTTCATTTTAACCACTGCCGCTGGCATCGGTGGCCCTTTAGCCGCCTTGGCATAAACAAACAAAGTAGCACCAGCGGGTACTTTGCCCAGTAACGCCTCACTAAGTGATAGGTGTACAGTGATTTTTACCACCCGCCCCGAACCCTTTACCGAACTATCGGTTAAGTCTACACCAAAACTGGGATTGCCGGCAACTATTTGTGCTGCTGTCATTTCTCTGAGCTTTTGCTGGACAAAAGCCAATCGTTGATCGGCTTTATCGAGCTTGACAACCAGCCGCTCCCAACTGGCTTTAGCTTTATCGATATCGCCCATTTGCTCGGCGATATAACCGACCATCAATAAGGCATCGATATGCTCTGGTTGTTGAATCAATACTTTACTCAACAAATACGCCGCTCGTTTCATTTGGTCATGACCGCCACGCATCAGTAATATCTGAGCGTAATTCACCAGAGTCGTTACTTTGGCCGGGTCAAGTTTATAAGCCATTTCAAACGCTTGCATAGCCGAATCAAAGTCATTAAGGGCCTGGGTTACCTGCCCGAGTAATAACCACGCAACCGCATCGGTATCATCTTTATGTAACTCTACTCTCAAACCCAAGGCAAGTTGCTGCAGCTCTTTGGCTGACAGTTCTTCACCCTTATTTAATACCGCCCGCTCCCCGAGGGCTGGCAACAAGGCAATACTTGTTTGCATATCATCAAGTTGGCTAAGCTGACCATTAACCCCATAAAAAGCCACCACAAAAAACAGCAAAAATGCACTAGGTGGCACAATCAGCGAAAATCGGCTGTTGCCAGCAACGTGACTTTCACCGGACACGTCATGGAGTAATTGACGTTTTAAATCAATCACTGACGCTTCATATTCTTTATCATCCAGTTCGTCACGGTCTTTTTCAAAAGACAGTTCGCGCAAACGTAGCTGGTAAGTGTTCACTTGCTCCCGGGCAAGGGCCTTTTGTTCTTCAACAACTTTGCCCGATTGCATTCTAACCGCCAAAAACCAGCACAATAAGGCGCTGACCAACAACCCGGCGGTGATCAAATAAAAATTCAACATATTAGTTTTCCTGGGGCTGTTGTATATCGCTGATTAATTTAGTCAGTTGTTGTTCCTGAGCATCATCCCACTGGGGTTTAATCACCGCCAGTTGGCTTTTTTTCGCTTTAAGCCAAATCAACACCATAGTAAAGAGCGCAAATAATACCGGTAACAACCACAATACGATGGTCCCCGCTGTCACGGGTGGCTTGTAATAAACAAAGTAGCCATAACGCTCAACCATGTAATCAACCACTTGCTGCTTTGACTGTCCCTCATTGACCAAATCATAAACCTTGTTACGCAAATCTTTGGCAATACCCGCATCAGAGTCGGCAATATTCTGATTTTGACACTTAGGACAGCGTAATTCATCCGTTAGCTCCTGATAAAGTAGCTTATGCTCAGGGCTGGCAAACTTATGCACTTCCTCAGCGGCTTTAACTTCACTACTGACAATACCGGCTACCAAAACGGCTAACAACAGTGTTTTTAGCAAAAAATAACTCACTTTCATTATTGTTTATCCCCTTTACTCAGTTGGGTATACAACGCGGCAAACTTTCGTTCCCATACCCTTGGATTAACGTCGCCTAGATGATGCACCCTGATCACCCCTTGTTTATCCACTAAAAATGTCTCTGGTGCGCCGGTAACACCCAGATCCAGCAGCATACCCCGTGACTCATCAAACATATTAAATTGATAAGGGTCACCCAAACGACTCAGTTTTTCGTTAACCCCGGCGCGCAATTGCTTAATATTCAGCGACTCACCAAAATCAGGATCGCTTTGGTCGTAGTACAAACCGATAATTTTAATCCCCTGCTGCCGCAACGTGGTCAAGTAAGGTAACTCTCGATCACAGGTAACACACCAGGTACCCCACACATTAAGCAAAAAGGTTTCGCCAATTAGGCTTGCTTTGTGCCAGGTTTTTTTTTCGTCCATTAAATCATTAAGGGCAAACACTGGCAGGGTTTTGTTAACGATGACCGAATCTCGTTGACGAGGGTCGGCATACAACCCCTGAAACAAGAAAAACGCCAGCACTAAAAAAAACCCTAATGGCACCAAAAAAAACCATAACTTATTGCCTTGGTTAGCTTCGTTCATCAAGACTGCTCCTGCGTCGTTAGTGTTGTGCTAATACCATCACTTGTCAGCGGCTGACCAATTAATGCTTTACGTTTAGCCCGGTAACGTCTGTCTGACAGGGCAAGCACCCCCCCAAAAGCGATAAACAAACCGCCAAACCAAATCCAGCGAATAAACGGTTTGTGATAAATACGCAAAGCCCATGAGCCGTCTTTAAACTGCTCACCAAGAGCAACAAATAAATCTCGGGTTATTCCCGCATCCACTGCCGCCTCAGTCATTACCGAGGTTTGGACTGTATAAAATCGTTTCTCCGCGACCATGGTGGCCACAAACTCACCCTCTTTTTGCACTTCAACTACCGCCGCATTACCGCTATAGTTTTCGGCTTTGATGCGTTTAATCTCACCCAAATGAAAGTTGTAACCAGCCAGTTCAATATTATCACCCACATTCATACGAACATCTTTTTCGACACTGTATGCCGACGTTAACGCCATACCAACGATTGCCACGGCAAACCCACAGTGACCAAAAACCATTGACCATTCGCTACCGGTCAACCGTTTAAATGCACTCCAGTCATGACCTTTATTGCCTCTGCCGATGACCGACTGAATAGTGGTCATCGCTATCCATATTGCCAAAATAACCCCAAGCACCGCCATATTATCCATAACACTGCGAGTCAAGCTGATCCATAAAAAACCAACCGCCATACTAATCGTCGCGATGATGATCAGCGGTTTTCTAATGGTAGCCAATTTGTTCTGTTTCCAGCGCATTAATGGCGTAACCCCCATCAAAATGGCAAAAGGAAACAACAGATAAGAAAATATTTCACTGAAAAATGGGGCACCAATAGAGATGGAGCCCATACCTAACTCTTTGTGGACCATCGGCAAGAATGTCCCTAACAACACCACTAAGGTCGCTAGCGTCAAAATAATGTTATTACCCCACAAAAACACTTCGCGCGAAAACAAAGTGTATTTGACATAACTTTTCATATGGGTGGCTTTAACTGCAAACAGGACTAAAGAACAGGTGATCACTACACACAAGAAGCCAAGGATGAACAAACCCCGACTCGGATCGCTGGCAAAGGCATGAACCGACACTACAATACCTGAGCGTACCAAGAAGGTGCCAACCAAACTCAACGAAAATGCGGTGATAGCCAGCAGCACTGTCCATGATTTAAACACCCCGCGTTTTTCGGTGACCGCAAAAGAGTGAATGAGCGCCGTAGCCACCAACCACGGCATCAACGAGGCGTTCTCAACCGGATCCCAGAACCACCAACCGCCCCAGCCCAATTCGTAATAAGCCCACCAGCTGCCAACCGTAATACCAAGGGTTAAAAACATCCAGGCAGCAACCGTCCACGGTCTGGACCATTTCGCCCAAGTCGAATCCAGTTTGCCAGTTAACAGCGCTGCAATAGCAAAAGCAAAAGACACCGACAACCCCACATAACCCATGTAAAGCAAAGGCGGGTGAATGATCATGCCGACATCTTGCAACAACGGATTCAAGTCACGACCGTCTACCGGAAAATACGGCAACAGACTTTCAAACGGATTAGACATCAGCAAAGTAAACAAATAAAAGCCGATACTCACCAGCCCCATAATGCCCAGGACTCGCGCCCGAATAAGTAATGGAATAGCCTGTGAGCGCAAGGCTACTGCTGCCATCCAGATAGAATAAATAAACACCCACAACAAGAAGGATCCTTCATGTCCCCCCCACACACCGGTGACACGATAACGTATCGGTAATAACGAATTAGAATGACCAGCTACATAAGCAACGCTAAAGTCATTGGTGACAAAAGCATAAACCAGCGCCAAAAATGACAAGCTAGTGAAGAAAAATACTGCCAATGCCAACGTAGTGGCAGTATTCATCAGCTGTACATTGCCCCGCCTTGCACCCCACATCGGAAAAATAGCCAGCATCACTGCCAGACCCAATGCGATAGTTAAAGCCAAATAACCCAGTTGTGGGATCATCTTTACTCTCCCTTAATTGTACTGTTAATCGATGAATAGTCGGGCTTTTTATGCTTAATGCCTTTAATCGCCTCAGCCACTTCTGGCGGCATGTATTCTTCATCATGCTTTGCCAGTACTTCAAACGCCTCAATTTTGCTTGGCCCCACCAATATGCCCTGAGCCACAATCCCTTGCCCTTCACGGAACAAATCTGGCAATAAACCGGTGTAAACGACGTTGACCAAAGGCCCGGAATCAATCAAGTTAAACGATACTTCAAGGGTTTCTTCATCTCGCTTAACCGATCCTGGTACAACTAATCCACCAATCCGTAAACGTTGGCCGATATGCGGCTTAACGCCATCGGGGGCTTTACCGTCTACAATTTCGGAAGGGGTATAAAATAAATCAATATTCTGTCCAAGGGCATACAATATCAGCCCAAGTGCAATGGCAAAACTGGTGACAGAAGCAATGGCAATATATAGACGTCGTTTTCTACGGGGATTCATAACAGGTCGGCCTCTTTGGCTTGGTTAATTCGTTTTTCACGATCAACTGATTGAAGTATTTCGGTTTTGATTTGTTTTGACTGACGCAAACTTAATACGGTGACTCCCACCAGTACCAGCAAAGAAAAACCATAAGACAGCCACACATAAAGAGCGTAACCGCCCATATTTAACAAATCGGCAAAGGATTCAAAGTGCATTATGAGTTACTCCCTACTATCATGGATTTGGCCCACTTACGGTGTTTTTCACGGTTTAAAATCTCATTACGCATCCGTACACAGCCCAAATAGGCCAGCAAAAAACCAAATCCGGCCAGATTAATCAACAACGGCCACAACATGCTGGGGTCCATTGACGGTTTCTCAAATTTACTGATCGTCGCGCCCTGATGCAGCGTATTCCACCATTCAACCGAATAATGAATGATGGGTAAGTTAACCGAACCTACCAGCGTCAAAATTGACGCCGCTTTGCCAGCAGTCGCTTTGTCTTCAAAGGCGTTATACAAGGATATAATGCCAATATACAAAAATAACAAAATTAGCTCTGAGGTTAATCGTGCATCCCAAACCCACCAAGCACCCCACATCGGTTTGCCCCAGGCCGCACCGGTAAATAAGGCAATCAGGGTAAAACCTATCCCCACAGGAGCTGCAGCAATAATAAACAGTTCAGACAGTTTGACTTGCCACACCAGCGCAACAAAAGCGGCACAAGCCATCGCCGCATAAGCGCCCATGGATAAAATAGAGGCGGGGACATGAACGTAGATGATCCTGAAACTGTCACCTTGTTGGTAGTCGGTCGGGGCAAAAGCTAATCCCCAGATGGTACCGGTCAATAGCAGCGCTAAACTAATCACGCCAAACCAGGGTTGTAAACTACCGCACAGTTGATATGACCGCTCGGCTTTGGCATAGGGATGTAACCATTTAAACTGTAACCATTTAAGCATAGCTAACTTACACTCACTTTTAGGGAAGATGAAACCGCAAACGGCCCCAGAATTAACGCGATCACCAACATCGCGCCCAGTAATGCCAACTGCCCGTTATAAGCATAACCAGCGATGGCCGTATCAACGGCAGAGGTAGCAAAGATCAATATGGGGATGTTCAGCGGTAAAACCAACAAGCTGATCAGCACCCCGCCCTTTTGCAACCCTACTGTTAAAGCCGCACCAATAGCCGCAATTATACTTAACAACGGCGTGGCGACAAGTAATGATAATATAACCGCAATCAAACCTGATTGATTTATATTAAGAAATGCGGCCAACAAAGGAGAAACCAAAATAATGGGCAAGCCGGTAAGACACCAATGAGCGATAATTTTTGCCAAGGCAACCACTGGCAGCGGTACCGCAGACAACATTAATTGCTCTAACGTACCATCAAGGTAATCTTCTTTAAACAGCTTTTCGACACTTAACAATGTAGCTAGCAAGGCAGCGACCCAAATCACTCCAGGCGCAATACGTTGTAATAAATTTGGCTCGGGTCCGATACCAATAGGGAATAAAATAATTACCAGCACATAAAAAAACAATGGATTAACCACATCAACTGGTTGCCTTAAGGCGAGGCTAAGGTCTCTTTTAAGGGTGGCAAAAAATACTGAGCGATACGAAATCATTAAAATTGATACTCCAGTACCACACGCTGTAAACGGTCAAAGTGCTCAGTCAAGTCCTGATGAGTGGTTAAAATGATCATTCCGCCAGTGCTAAGGTGCTGGGCAAAACGTTTTTGCAGACCCCTCACCCCTTTTTTGTCGATAGCGGTAAATGGCTCATCTAAAATCCACAAACGAGCCTGAGTTAACCATAATCTTGCCAGCGCCACTTTACGTTGCTGACCGGCAGATAACTGACTAACCGGAATATCTTCAAGCCCGACCAACCCTAAACGACCTAATAATTCAAACACATTAACATCATTGTTATCGACATGTAACTGTAACCAAAAGTTGACGTTTTCGAGCGCCGATAAATACGGATTAATCCCGGCCTTATGACCGATAAATAATAGTTCAGACAAAAAGGCTTCCGGGTCTTTTTTAATCGCTTGTTGCTGCCATAGTAGTTGGCCACTATCGGCATGAAGAAAACCCGCCAAAATACGCAACAATGACGATTTACCCGCCCCGTTAGGCCCTTCGACCTGCAAAATTTCACCTGTTTTAAGTGAGAAACTTAAGTCTTCGAACAAACACCGATCCTGACGGACGCAGGTTAGCGCCTGAGCCGTGAACTGGGCTGCAAATTGCCCTTGATTGTCATCAGATAAAGGTGTAGGTAAAGTGGCTGACAAAACAGTCGTTTTCTTAAATAAATTTTTGGCCGCATGATATCACAGCTTAAGCGCTGAGTCTCTTTACGCAGGCAATAGTATCCCGGACAAAAATCGCCTACTATTGACAGTAGGATATCTTTTACATCAGTGGCCATGAACCCATTTTACTTCTCTGCCCAAACACCCCCATCAAGCCAACTTAAAACAGGTAGCGAAGAGGCGGGTAAAGCACTGAGTATCCAATCCTCCAAACTCTACAGTGCCCGGCTCGAAATGCTCGGTAATCAACTTAGTCAGGTCAAGGTAGCGGTTGGTAAACAAACCATCACAGTCCCGTTGCCACCGCAACAACTGCCCCCCGGGATAAAACTCGACCAGCCTTTACAGGTTAGTTTTAGTATCACTAAAAATGGTCAGCAACAGATCCGCTTTTTCGCTCAGGGCAGTGCCCCAAGCGTCACATCATCGACCAGCTCAGCGCAAACGGTCAAAATCAGTCTAACCGATGCTCAGCTGGTTAATTTACTCACCCTTGGCAAAGCGTTTAAAGCCAACCCTGATGGTCGCGTTCAGACTCAGGGAAAAATAGTCATGATTAACCAAAATACCCCGGCATTAAAGCTCCCCGGCCTGACCAATGCGATTAAACTGCCTGAGGGGTTAGCTGACTTAGCCAAAGATGCCAAAGCCGTTGGGGTCACCATTAGCGCCAAAGGCAATAAAATCGAACTGCAATTATCTTTAGACCCCAAAAACCCTAAAGCGACTCAATTTAACCTGCCACTATCAGCAGATAAAGTCACTCAAATGGTTAAACAGTCGATTAGCCAAACAAGCAATATGGCGGTTAAAGTTGACTCAAAATCAGTCAGCCCCGCCGGTACCACTAAAATTACTCTGGCAAACCAGCAACAACTGAGCTTGCCAACGAAAGTGGCGGCCAATGCCGATGTTAAAGTTCAGGCCCTCAGCCAGCACGAGTTGACCATCAAAGTCACCCCAATAATCGCTCAAAGTGAAAAAGCTCTGGCAGCGATTATTCTAAAACAACCAATGCCTCTGTTGAGTGAAGACCAAATCAATGCAAAAGTCAGTGCAAAAGCCGATACAAAAGCAGCCGCAGCGATTATTCTAAAACAACCAATGCCTCTGTTGAGTGAAGACCAAATCAATGCAAAAGTCAGTGCAAAAGCCGATACAAAAGCAGCCGAAGGAAGTAAAACAGCAACATCAACATCAACCCATCCATTGAATAAAGCGGCAGCGAGCTTCAAACCAGCCATTGACTCACTGATACAGGCCGTCAAATTAACCGCAGAAAAAAGTCTTGTCGGACCAACCGATCAACCCCAGGTTAAACAACCGTTGCCCCCCCGGGTAGATTTAAAACAGCAAAAGCAGATCCTTGATAAATTGATTGATCCTTTAATTAGGATTTTACTACCGAAAAAAATCAATTTGAGCGAAGGCCTTAAAACACTGGCGGCACTTGAGCAGCAGCTTCCTGATACCAAACCCGCTGCTGATGGCAGCAAAGACCCACAGCTTAAACAACTGTTAAATCAGATAAATAACAGTATTATCGACCAAAACACCCCGTTAACCGAAAAAAACATGGCGACGATCATCAGTCAGTTACTAAACGTTAATCCTGCCAGAGTGAGCCCTACCGTCCAATCAACTCCGGCTAATGCCATCGCTAATGCCTTGCAGTTGTTGCTTGGTAGTAAGCTAGTGCAACGCAGCGAAGCAAAGGTCACCCCACAGCTATTACAACAACTAACGAGCTTGCTCAAACCACTGACTAACAAAGAAGCCAAGACCCCCAGTGCAATGAAAGCCCTGACAGCCTCTATGACTCAAACTGAGCAAGGCGGTAACTCATTAAAAACCTTGGTGGGTTTACAATCGGGCATACGCCATCAGCAGTTAGAAAACGTAGAGAAAAAACTCGATGGCAACCCGCAAATTAATGTCAATATGCCACTCAAACTCGACGATGAAATCAAAGAAGTAAAAATTGCCATCAGCGAAGAACAAAGAAATAATAGCGGTAGTGCCAACAAAAAATCCATCTGGCAATTAAACCTGACCTTCGATTTAGGTGAAATGGGCAAGTTACTGGTTAACGCTAAATTAAAAGAAGGCGAAGTGAGTATGCATTTATACGCCGAGCAACAACATACCCTGACATTAATGGAAAGGTTTTCGAGTATCCTCGAAAAACGGCTCGAAACCCAAGGGGTAAAAATCAATAATATTCAAAGTTCGCTGGGTAAAATCAATACCCCAAAAGGCAGCAAACCACTGAACAGTATTTTGCAAATAACGGTGTAATAAGGATTGATATGAGCATAGAGAAAACTCACAAAACGGCGGTAGGACTAGCCTATGATGGGGGTAAAGGAGCCCCAAAAGTCATCGCCAAAGGCCACGGCAAGTTGGCAGAAGAAATCATCGACATCGCTCAGGAGCACGGCGTATTAATCCACGAAGACCAGCAGCTTTCGCAACTACTGGCAACCCTGGCGCTTGGCGAAGACATCCCAAAACAACTCTACGTATTGATCGCTGAGCTGATTGCCTTTTCGTATGTATTACAGGATAAGTTTCCAGATGACTGGGATAATGTCCATCAACGGGTAGATTTTAAGGCTTGAGCTTAAGGTGACGGCCTTTACGACTTATACCCAAGTGACTTCAAAATGCGGTTTCAGAGCCTTTGAGCGATTTCAATTCAAGGCGCACCGATGCAGGAATGGCCGTCCCCTTTCAAGTCAGTGGAACACAGAAGTGGAATCGCTCAGAGGCTCCCTCGGGTGGGTTTAAAAACGCTTTATGCGGCGTTAAATGACCTTGATATAGAATGACTAAACCTGCACTCATTTGCCTTGCCTAAAGCGTTTTTAACGCCCACTGAAATCCCTCATTTTGAAGTCACTTGGGTATATCAATGATCTTTTCGATGATTTTTTAACCAAACGCGTGTTTTGATCGCTGCCCAGCAGTTGTTCAACCAAACTATTTAAATCCTCACGTTCATCCGACAAACTTTCAAACCATTGGTTTAACAGTACATTACTATGACCAATCGGTT
>JBLHHD010000048.1:0-10878 GCA_047614605.1 Alteromonadaceae bacterium | reverse complement strand
ATCACCAGCCCCTTCAAGCCCTTTGGCGATGGTGGTTAACTCAAAAGTGCTACGATCAAGCAAGTGAACGTTGTTATCGACAGTGTAGGCAATAAAGCGGTTATCAGCGCTAAAGGCTATGGAGCCAGGGGTCATTCGCTGCCAGCGATAAAGTACTTTAAGGCTTTTGGCATCAACTAGCTCGGTGATTGTGGTTGATTCGTTTTTGGTGGCCGGGGCATAAGCCCGTTTACTCCAGATCAGGTGCTTGCCATCGGGTGATAAGCTAATACGGCTGACGGTTTCGCTATCAAACAGCTGCTCGGCGTTAAGCCGATGTTTGGGTGCGTCTTGGTGAAAAGTCACCCCTTTTTTACCATCAGCAACGAGAGTGTCGTTGGCCCAGTCGATAGCGACTTTTTTCCAGTCATCGACTTGCTCAGCCAAAATCAGCAAACGGTGATCGCCGTTTGGTAAACTTAATGAATATTGCTGCGCTTCACCTTCGACAAGCTGGCCATTTTGGTAAAGGATGGCTTTTTCAAAACCACTAAGGGTCAGTTTACCTAAGGTGAATTGTTCAGTGCTAAGTTCGAGTTTTAACAGCTGTAGCCCAGGTTCGGTCAGTGCGTTGATTTTACTTAAGCTTTTGAAGGTTTTTTTCTCACCAAACAGCTTTATCGGTTGTTGTTTGTCCAGCGCATCGCTGATGTGGTTGATTAGGTTACTGCGAATAGGGTCTGGGAAGCTACTTTGATGAGGGCGAATAGTGGCATCGACTGCAATGGAATTCATTACCTGGATATTTTGGGGCGGTATTGGTTGGGCCAAAGCGGACATTGCATTAGGTAGCAATGCGCCTAGCACAATAAATGAGAGTAATTTTTTGTTCATCTGTTAATGATCCTAAAGCCTGGATTAAAAAAGCTGGTGGGCGATTATTACTTAACTGCTAGCCGAAAACAAATTTATGCCGATTAATGCTGATTGATCCACAGTTGTGAAAACCAGTAATAACGTCCGGGTTTGGCAATTGATGGGGCTGTGCAATTGTAGCGACTGCGCTGTAAGGGTAATGGTTCGTTGGCTGTAACGCTAAATTGCTGGGGTGTTACCCACTTGATAAGCGCTCTTTGTGAGCCTGCGTAAAAACATTGTACATTGGCTGGCAAAAAATCGCTGGTGTCTACACTAAGGGTTAATGTGGGTGGATTTTGGCTGAAAACCGGATTGGTATTGATGGAGGCGGTGATGGGCATCGCCAGAGCGTTGAGTTTAACGCTCAGGGTTTCAAGGTTGGCATAAATGCCCGATGCCGGAAATCGGGGGATGCGAGTTAAAGGGGTTAACGGACCCACCGCACCGGAGTGCTGACCAAAGCCAAAAAAATCATTGTCGCTGAGAACTTGCTCAATCATGGTGTCATATTCACCATAAGGGTAGGCGAGCATTTTGTATCGCGGATGAGGTTGTTGACTGATTTGTGTGTCTATTATTTGTTGGGCCTGATTAATGTCTTGGACGATGCTTTTGTGCCATTGGCTTTTATCTAACCCGCTGGGGACTCTCACCAAATAGTCATGCTTCATGGTGTGATTGGCAATGGTGGCTCTTTCGGTGGTGATTTGGCGTAGTTGCTCCCAACTCATATGATTGGCATAACGCTGGTTAATAAATTGGGGGTTGATAAAAACCGTGTAGGGCCAGTCAAGTTGCTTTAAGATGGGTCTGGCGTGTTCATAAACGTCCCTGTAACCATCATCAAAGGTGATCACTACGACTTTGTCGCCAATGCTTTGTTTATTGATGATTTTTTCAAGTAGCTGGGGCAGTGGGATCACTTTAAATTGATTGGTTTTAAGGTAATTCATGTGTGCAGTGAATGTTTGTACACTCACGCTGGTGATTGGCGGCGTGTTACTGCTGACGTGGTGATACTGTAAAATAATCGCACCTTGAGCGGGTAAAGCAACGACTAAAAGGCCAGATAGAACAACCGATAAAAACACCACGCAGCAGTGAATTAAAAAGGAGTAAACATGGTTTTGTTTCAAATGGATTGCCCTTGAATTTGACGCTGATAAACCATTCTAGCAAATTTTTGTAGATATTATCCGACAGAGGCGAACAGCGGTGTCAATTGACTGGTCTTCACACAAAGCATTATTAGCGATCGCGCTACCAATGATCCTTTCCAATATCACTGTACCCTTGCTTGGTTTGGTCGATACGGCTGTTGTCGGGCATTTGGCTGAGTCTTATTATCTGGGCGGCGTGGCAATAGGTTCAATGATCATCACCTTTGTTTTTTGGATGGCTGGTTTTTTGCGGATGGCAACCACCGGGGTAACCGCTCAGGCTTATGGGCAGGGGAGTGCGCCTTTGCAGCTTAAGCGGCTAAGCCACGGGATTGTGATTGCACTGGGGTTGTCATTGCTGGTGTTATTGCTCCAGTCACCGATTGAAACGGTGGGTTTTATGCTTGGCGGGGGCTCTGAGCAAGTGCAGTTTTATGGCAAACAGTATTTTGCTATCCGGGTTTACAGTGCGCCAGCGGTGTTAACCAATCTGGTGTTATTGGGCTGGATGTTGGGGATGCAATCGGCCAAAGGACCGATGTGGCATTTAATTGTCTCCAATAGCATTAATATATCTTTGGATTTGTTGTTTGTTATTGGCTTTGATTGGGGGGTGCAAGGTGTTGCTGCGGCTTCGGTTATTGCGGATTATTGTGGTGTCGCCGTAGGATTATTTTTTGTCAAATTGTTGATGAAACAACATCATATTGACTTTGACCCCAGTGTGTTGCGGTTTTGGCAGCATTGGGGAGAATTAAAGCCCTTTTTATTGATTAACCGCGATATATTTCTGCGCACGTTTTTGCTGGCGATTTGTTTTGCTTTTATGACGTCTGAAGGCGCCAGGCTTGGCGACAATATTGTTGCTGCCAATGCGATTTTACAAAACCTGTTAATGTTAATTTCTTTTGGTTTGGATGGTATTGCCTATGCGGTGGAGGCTTTGGTTGGCAAGGCGGCAGGCAGACGTAGCAAAGACGCGCTCATGCAGTCAATTAAGCAAGCCACCTTTTGGTCGATTGTTTTTGCGGCGGGATTTACTATGTTGTTTTGGCTGGGTGGGCAAAGCATTATTCGCTTGATGTCTGACATTCCCGAAGTTGTTGATACTGCACTTATTTATTTACCGTGGATCATCGCCATGCCGATGATTAGTATGTGGTGTTTTTTGTTTGATGGCATTTTCATTGGTTTGACCCGGGCCTCAGACATGCGTAACTCGATGTTTATCTCGACCTTTTTTGGCTTTTTTATGGTTTGGTGGTTGACTCAGGAGTGGGGCAATCATGCTTTGTGGTTGGCTATGCTTAGTTTTATGTTGCTGCGGGGAATTACGTTGGCGTTGCGTTTGGGGTATTTACTGCGTAAGGGGTTGGTGCTGTAGGGGCATTGATTTGTTTGGTTAATTCGATTAAGGAGTGCTATCAAGAGCATAGGAAGCTCTCTTTTGTGGGGTTGTGGCGGACGTCAATTAAGGTAGATAGCAGCACACGGGTTGGCTAGGAGCCTGTCCGAGAATGAGACTCGACTGAGGAAAATCTGGATTTGGCTATTTTACGCGCTTTTTCCAGTGAAATAGTCAAACGATTCGCCTGAAAAAACCGCGAAAACGATCTCAAACCCGCTCTCCCTCAGCACTAGCCCTATTCTCGGACAGCCACCTAGGTGTTTTTCTTATGAGCCGAGATGTTGGACCACCCCACCTTCGCCGTTGCCGTTGTTCTGAAGTTTGTGGTTCGCGGTGGATCGTTTTTAATCTTTTGCTCTTTTATTTTTCGAGCTGCGGAAGCTTGTTGGGAATGCCATTAAATTGCTCAGCATCTGCCGGTGGGTCGATTTGAACGGTAATACGTGGCCACTGTTGTGACAGCTCGGCATTAAGGGCTATGAAGTGTTGTTGATCTGCTGGGACGTCGGTATCAGCAAAAATCGCATCTGCCGGGCATTCAACCAGGCATAAATCGCAATCAATACACTCATCGGGGTTTATGGCCAGAAAATTAGGACCCTCATAAAATGCATCAACAGGACAAACACTGACACAATCAGTGTATTTGCATTTGATACAGTTGTCGGTTACTACAAAGGTCATCGATTGGTTACCTGTTAAAAAAATTAAATGGCTTGGCTGGCTGAATCTATTCTCGGACAGGCTCTTAGCTTTAAGCGTCGACATTTTATATTTGTCGGTGCGTTAATGCCAATATTATCGTAAAATGCCTTGCCACTTTTCACCGGAAACCCTTTAATGTTGCGACTTACCGAAGTTAAATTACCCCTGGATCACGATGATCAGGCGATAAGCCTGGCGATCATCAAAAAACTTGAAATTAAGCCTGATGATCTGCTCAATTACACTATTTTTCGCCAGGGTTATGATGCTCGTAAGCGTAACGTGATCACTTTGATGTATACCATTGATATTGAAGTCAATAATGAAGCGGCGCTGCTAACTCACTTTGAAGCCGATCAGAAAGTGCGTATAACTCCTGATACTGATTATAAATTCGTTACTAAAGCCCCTGATAATCTGACCGACAGGCCCGTCGTTATTGGTACTGGTCCGTGTGGTTTGTTTGTTGGCCTGGTATTGGCGCAAATGGGTTTTTGTCCGATTATTGTTGAGCGGGGCAAAGCGGTTCGTGAGCGTACCGCTGACACGTTTGGTTTTTGGCGTAAGCGGGAGTTAAATACGGAGTCTAATGTGCAGTTCGGTGAAGGGGGGGCAGGGACTTTTTCGGATGGTAAATTGTATTCTCAGGTCAGAGATCCAAGTAACTATGGCCGTAAAGTGTTGCAAGAGTTTGTCACCGCCGGTGCCCCAGAAGAGATTTTGACGATCAGCAAGCCACATATCGGCACCTTTAAACTGGTGACCATGGTCGAAAAAATGCGGGCAACGATTGAATCCTTAGGCGGCGAAATTCGTTTTTCTGCCCGGGTAGACGAAATTGATATTGAAGATGAGCAAGTTAAAGGCGTGGTACTAGCTGGTGGTGAGTATATTAAGACCTCTCATGTAGCACTGGCGATTGGTCATAGTGCCAGAGACACTTACCAGATGTTGCTTGATAAAGGCGTTTACATTGAACCTAAACCTTTCTCGATTGGTTTTAGGATTGAGCATAAGCAGTCATTAATTGATGAAAATCGCTTTGGTATCAATGCAGGTCATCCGACATTGGGCGCGGCAGATTATAAACTGGTGCACCATTGCCGTAATGGCCGCTCGGTTTACAGTTTTTGTATGTGTCCTGGTGGTACTGTTGTTGCCGCAACCTCAGAAGAGGGCCGGGTAGTAACCAATGGTATGAGTCAGTATTCGCGTAAAGAGCGTAATGCCAATAGTGCCGTTGTTGTGGGGATAACGCCAGAAGAGGATTATCCGGGTGATGTGTTAGCTGGGGTAGCGCTGCAGCGAAAGTGGGAGTCTGTGGCTTTTGAGGTTGGTGGTGGTACTTATGATGCCCCGGCCCAAACGGTTGGCGATTTTCTCAATAAAAAACCCTCGCAAGCTGCCGGTACGGTAGCGCCTTCTTTTCAACCGGGCATTAAGTTGACTGACTTAAGCCAGTGTTTACCCGATTATGCCATTGAGGCCATTCGTGAGGCGTTACCTGAGTTTGATAAGAAAATCAAAGGGTTTGCCATGGATGATGCACTGCTCACTGGGGTTGAAACCCGGACCTCTGCACCTGTCAGGATCAAACGTAATGAACAGCTACAAAGCATTAATACCAAAGGGCTGTATCCTGCTGGCGAAGGGGCGGGGTATGCTGGTGGTATTTTATCAGCCGGGATTGATGGCATTAAAGTTGCTGAGGCGATTGGATTAAGTATGGCAGGTGAAACGGCCTGTTGATACAATGATATCGATAGTAAATACTGATTTACTATCCCGATACTTAAGTCGCCTCCAGGATATTGAATATGTTAAATGGTGTTTTTCCTCGTGCTTGTTCACGAACTGCTTTGTTGTTGTGCTTTGTTTTTAGCGGATGTGTTGCTCAGGCAAAAACCGAGTGCTCCCAAGACTGGGCGTGTGTTGACTTTGACCGTAACGACAGCGCTCAGGTGGATGTTTTTTTGCGTAACAATAAACCCTATACCATTACCATGACGGTCGACTTTAAACCCCATAATATGGTTGTTGTGCGAGGTGGTGATCAGGATGATACATTGACCAAAACAATTAATGGCCATGACAGGGTTTGGGTGGGCCGCTACAAGCCTGTTAATACTCGTCGCTCAAGTGATATAGATGTTGATATTGAGTGGGCTGTTGGTAGTTTGAATGTCATTCATGACGAACACTATTTGTATCGACTGCCGTTTGCCAAAACCGCCAGCTATTATGTCGTACAGGGGTTTAATGGCGGTTATAGCCATCGGGGAATGTCACGTTATGCCGTGGATTTTGCGATGCCAGACGGCACTGAGCTTTACGCTGCAAGAGAGGGCGTTGTGGTTGACGTTGAATATAGTAATCATTTAGGTGGGGCTTCCAGAGAGTATATTGCCCATGCCAACTACATTGTCATCGAACACAGTGACGGCTCAACTGGCGAGTATCACCACTTGCAAGAAAATGGGGTGTTTGTCCATCCCGGTGAGAAAGTCAAACGGGGGCAATTGATTGGCTTGTCTGGAAGTACCGGGTTTACTTCATTACCGCACTTGCATTTTGCAGTCTATAAGGCGATGCCAGATGGCGATACGCAGTCTTTGGCGTTTAAATTTGTCGCTGCCGATGGGGTGGTTAACAAGCCTCTTCATGGGAAGCGATATGTTGTGGCCGATGAGTAAAAAAAGTGAAGCGACAGAGAAACTTAGCGGGCGTTTTTAAGGGCATAAATGGTTGTCATAATGAATATCTGTACTATGATTAATGCGTATTTGTTTTGAAATTTGGAATTTTGTTAGTGCTTTTGGGTATTGTACAAAATTCAATGAAAGCGACCAAAAAAGTATATTAAATAAGTCTTAGATTCAAGTTGTAAAGTCGGTGTCAACCATCGGTATTTGGCTGTTCATCAGTATGATTGGCTTTATTCATTAGTGTTAAAAATCCGGTTAAGTAAGCGATCAATATCTGTAACCGTATAGTCGATGTTAATTGATTGCTTAATTATGTGGTCAAATTGCACTTTTGCCTGTTTTACCTGCGTATTGATTTGTTGAGTTTGGCTGTTGGATGCGTCAAATTCAGCCAGTTTGTTGTTCAGGTCTTGCTGAAATTGGCTGAATGTTTGGGTTAGCCTTTGTTCTAAAAGAGAAAACCCATTGCTGATACCGCCATAGCTGATGACAATTTGCGTTTTTAACGCTTGAATATTTTTTTTTCGTTCAAGCAGGTGGTAACGTTCGCTTTGCAAAAACAACAACCGACTGTCGATAATCTGTACTAATGTCAGTAAACGATCATTGAGGTGTTGATTGTCAGGGTCCACTGAGTTCATGTTTTTTATTAATAATGAGCAGTGGTTGCTATTAAATAAAATGTTTGCGCCTAAGGGCACTATGGCTTTGGCTTCTTTACCGAGCAACAGAATTTCTGATTCAAGGTGCGAAATATTGTCTTGAGGATATTGATGGAAGCAGTTATAAACCCGAAATTCAATGCAACCCTGTAATCCGAAGGCATTGAGCACCACTTCACTTGCCTGATATAGATCGCCGAGATCGTCAATCGACAGGGTTTGTTTAAAACACTCAATTAATAAATTCAGTTCGTTGTAATGGCGTTGTGAGTCATTGTTGGCCTGAGAAATTTGTTCCATTTGAACGCTAAGCTGGCGCTGTTCATTAATGCGCTTTTGATAGACATCCAGTTTACATTGCAACTCGGTGAGGTTGACGGGTTTACAAACATAATCGTCCCCTCCGGCCTCGTAAGCTTTTAACTTGTCCTGGAGTGAATGTAATGATGAGATGAAAATAATAATCACCTGATGCGCCATAGACAGCTTGCGTATTCGCCGACAAATATTATAACCATTGGTATTTTCGAGAATAACATCAAGCAGGATGATATCGGGCTCGCAATCAAGTACCAACTCTTCGATAGATTCATCGCCCGCTGAAGAGACAATATGAAAGTGTTCTTCCAAGGCTTGCTGGATCATGTTTAAGTTTTGATGATTGTCATCTATGGATAAAATTCTTAATTTAGCTGTCAAAGCGACTGTTTACCTGTCGAGTTAAGCATCTAACCATTTACCATGGTTTGGCTCGGTTGATTTTTACAAAGGTTTGTTTGTATTTAACCATAGAACATAAAGGGATTTTTTGCGCCGTTGATGGATGAGTTATCATGACCCATAGAACATAAAGGGATTTTTTGCGCCGTTGATGGATGAGTTATCATGACCCATAGAACATAAAGGGATTTTTTGCGCCGTTGATGGATGAGTTATCATGACGTTCTGACTATTTGGTGACATTACCACCATAAAACATACTATTTGTTGGTCGCTAATCAATGGTTGGTTATCTGGGTGATACCTTGTGAGCTATC
Organism: Alteromonadaceae bacterium; assembly: GCA_047614605.1. Taxonomy (GTDB): domain Bacteria; phylum Pseudomonadota; class Gammaproteobacteria; order Enterobacterales; family Alteromonadaceae; genus JABSOG01. The sequence goes on along the minus strand of JBLHHD010000048.1, from coordinate 2,304 downwards.
ACCGCCGTATTACAGGGGATTATTAACTAACAGAGCATGGGTTATCGCCATTTAATATTACAGCCAACACTGGGCCTTTGGTTAGTGGCAACCGCCTGACCTTTACTCAAACAATTTAGTGCCTGATAAAGACTATCTCCACTGACGGCTACGTCATTACCGGGGCTACTGGCATCGAACTGACCCCGGTAAACTAACTTTAGTTGACCATCAAAAAGGAAAAAGTCTGGCGTGCAGGCCGCTTCATAGGCTTTAGCCACTTGCTGGCTTTGATCAAATAAATAGGGAAACCGATACCCTCTTTGCTCGGCTTCCAGCACCATATTTTGCGGACTATCAGCGGGATAGCTAACCACATCATTGGCATTGATGCCAACCATACCAATGTTCATTTTGTCCATACGCTCACCAAGCTTAGCTAAATCATCTGCCAGATGAATGACAAACGGGCAATGGTTACTCATAAACACCACCAATAAACCGTTCTCTTTGAGCAGTTGATCGCGGCTAAACAGTTCGTCTGCGCCTGTGGGTAATGAAAAGTCAGGGGCTTTAGTGCCAAGGGGCAGCATGTTCGATGGGGTTAGTGACATGATTTATTGCTCCAAAATATGTTTGATTTTAATGAGCAGACCGGGTGTTTTGGCATTTTTTGAGCCGCTTAGCAACAAGGCAAAGTTTTCTGCCAAAATCTCCTCCGGGTGGATAATATAACCGGTATTTCGACCTATTTTCTCGAAAAACCCGCTGACCTGCTTAACCCCCAACAATTGCGGTGGACTTAACTTTGCCTTCATCGAACGGTTGGTTTGATTATGCTCGATAACCAGCAGTTTAAAGTCAAGATACGAAAAAAACTCGCCACCCTTTTGCAGGTCATATTTATCCGTGCGTGAAAACAGGATAGGCACGACGTTAAGCGTTTGTTGCTGGTATTTGACGCGGATGAAAAAATCATTTAGTGGTGCATCAGGGTTGGTGATTTTGCGGTTTTTCAGCGATTGAGGAAAGTCCAGATTGTTAGCTGGATGAAAGCCGATTTGCTGGTAAAGCTGGTCTTTGAGTGTCGGGTTATTGCGGGATAAAACGTGAAATAGCTCGTGAAACAATAATTTTTGTAATTGTAACGCAGGGAACTTAAGTTGCTTGTCACCAAAGACTATGGCGTTGGCACGGGTGTAAGCTGCCTCACCTTCCTCTTTGCCCGAGGTTTTAATCATAATGATTTTTTCTGGGAAGTTTAATGAATAATCATTGAGCGCCTTAGTTACCGCAGCAAAGGCAAGGGTGACTTTTTGTTGGTTTTTTTGCTGCCAGGGCTGGACATGTTGTTGAACAAATTCAAGGTATTGTTTGGTAGACATCGTTTTATCGGTTTTCATTCTGGCTGCCCGATCAAAAGGGCTGAGGTGTTTTACAAAGGTGTCTTGTTGTGCGAGCAGCGCCTTTCCTTGCTTGACAGAGGCAAAAACGATGTGGGTATTGGGGGTAAGCATCAAATCGGCAAATAGACTGTTTGAATAGATTAGACAAACAAGTGTAAATAGACGAAGTATCATATTGTTTTTTTCCTGTTTTTTATTATGTTCAGATCCGGGCTGTTTTATCAACTTTGTTTTATCAAGATTGTTTGGTGAATTGATAAAGGGAGTCCAGTTTTTATGATTTTTTATGACGCGATTCTATATTAGTTTGCCGTTGCAGCATAGAGCATATGGGGTAGGGATTTGTGTCAATGTGTGGCAGCGATAGGGGACGCTGGTTATAGGTTCAATTAGGGGGATAGGCATCAGGCTGGTTTTTAACGCCCTGATGCCAACGTAAATTAGCCGATATAACTCAAATAGGACTTAGCCGGTGTACTTAGCCGGTGTACTTAGTCATTTCGGTTATAGCAAAGTTCTCAACAGCCGTTTCAGCTAAATCAAGAAAGACCTTCAAATGTGGTGCTTCGTTGTGAGCTTCCCAGTGGGCGCGGGTTTGCCAGGTTTCAACAAAGATGAAAACGGCAGGGTCCCTATCATCGGTGTGAAAGTCATAGCTGACACAACCGGCTTCGGCACGAGTTGGCTCAAGAATGTTGATTAAGGCGGTTTTTACCTGCTCAGCCTGGTCGGCTTTAGCTTGAATACGAACCAGTAAAGTTAATGAATCGCGCATGGTGTTTCCTTTGTTTGTTGATGTTTGTTGATGTTTGTTGATGTTTGGTATTTATTATTTGAGGGCATTAAAACACGACTGGGTTGGCAGAGCAATATCGACACAGCCTAGTCTTCATTCATTCATGCGATGGATATGGCGGTT
>JBLHHD010000047.1:0-10895 GCA_047614605.1 Alteromonadaceae bacterium | reverse complement strand
TATCAAGGACAAGTCATTCCACTGCAACCGAATTTATTTGCAAAACCCGCAGCGGATCGATGCCTTAATGATGATAATGACGATGTCATTACTGGTCTATGATCTGGGCCAGTATCAGTTCAGAGAAAAACGAAAAGCAGAAAACGCAACAGTGCCTAATCTACTGGGCAAGCCAACCCAACGGCCCCCATTGAGCTGGATTTTTATCATGCTCAGAGGTATCAGTTGTGCCTATATGGCAGATGAGTATATAGGCGTGATCAATATAGGTGAACGCGAAGCAGGCATCATCAATCTAATGGGTGAAGAGGTTATCGAAATTTACGACATGAAATAGGTGTGGATGGGGAGGAATACACTGCATGGCGGTGGAATTACCCGTGCTAAAAATAAAGGGCGCTCTTTGGTTTTAGCGCGCTTTTTATGCGCGTTTGTTACGCTGAGTACTTGGTCGGTATTCGCCCATGTCGAGCAAATAGGTGTTTGGTTTTAGCGGCTTTAAATGGCGTGGGGTTGGTGCGACATTTCGACGTTCCACGCACTACTAACGTGGGTTTTCGACAAACAGTAACAACTTGATCTCCATGGTAAAAATCGAAATAGAGGTTTGGTAGGGCCGGGAGATCCGTGGTGTACAGTGCGTACCCTACTGATTCAGCCTCAGCTATTTTCAATCAACCCCTTAAGCCCCTTAACCACAAAGCTTGGCAAGGCAAAAGCGCCGACGTGGACATTGGCGTTGTAGTAGTCAAACTCTAGGTTTGACACGCTGACGCGAGTTTGGTCGAAATCGTCTATTGGGTGGTATTTTTTGCTGGCAAAGGTGAAGCTCCATAAGCCGCCGGGGTAGGTCAGGTTTGAAAAGCTGTACAAGAAGCTGGTGGGGAATATGTTGTTTAGTGCCTTTAACAACGATTGTTGGATGTCCATGGCATACCAGGAGGATTCACCCTGCGATACCACAATGCCGTCGTCGCTGAGGCAGTTGTATACATCCTGATAAAACGCTTCGCCAAATAATGGCTGGGCCGGGCCTATTGGATCGGTGGAGTCGATGATCACTACATCAAATTTTTCTGCGCAGTTTTTTACAAATTCGACGCCATCACCAATGATAAGCTTGAGTCTGGGGTCATCGAGGCTTTTGGATGTTTGTGGAATATGGGCTTTGCAGGCGTCAACTACCATGGCATCAATTTCGACCATAGTGCAACTTAACACGCCGCTATGACGTAATACTTCACGGGCTGTACCGCCATCTCCACCGCCAATAATTAATACATTGGTGGGGTTGGAATGAACAAATAGTGGCACGTGAGTGATCATGTCGTGATAGGCAAATTCGTCACGCTCGGTGACCATGATCAAACCGTCGTTGAGCAGCATTTTGCCGTGCCCTTTGGTTTTGACGACATCAACGGTTTGATAGTCACTTTTGCCCGAAAACAATACCTCTTCGACTTTAAAACGCAAGCCCAGAAAGTCTTCAAATTTTTCTTCAATCCATAAATCAGAATGCATGGTCGTCTCCGCTTAAGTTTAGTCGGGTAGGGGCGCTAAACTGTTGTTGTGGTTGCATATAGCTGGCAAAACAGACCTCAAAGCCGTTGAATAACGGGCTGCGAGCCAGGGTTTTAGCGCTGTAATTGGTTGGGGTTAGCTGGTTTATTCTGCTGGCAAACTGGCTTTCGTTAAAGCTGACCAAATCAAAACTAGCCGGTTGTAGAATAGCCAAGATTTGTGGCATTTCCTCGAGTAAATCCAAATTAGATTCAAAGCTGACATAACTGCTGGTGGCCTGTGGTGTCACATGAATGGTGACATATTTGTCGTCTTTAATGGCGTTAAGTGAATAGCCAAACGGTTCAAAGACGTGATCGTCAATGGTAAAACCGGCCAGCCATTGGGAGATTTGCAAAACTTGGCGAATATCAGTGGTTGATAACCCGCTGACACTCAATTGGGCTGAGGCGGCTTCACTTATTTGATAAGCCAGTAATTCGTAGGTGATATCGTCAGCGTCAGCCTGATAGTCGTTATCCAGGTGGTACAGGTAGTTATGATGGCCGTCTAACTCGCCAAACCGATAGGCTACGCCGCTAAGTTGTTGCTCAAGGCGCTTAATATCATCAACAAAATGGCTGGGCTGGGTTGGCGAAAAGTATTCGTTTTTGCGCTGGTAAATTAGTTGTAATATGGCTTTATGCTCGACTTGACCGAGAAAATACTCAATCGCATTGACCAGCCGGGTGGTGCCACAAGTTAAAATCAACAAGCGGTCATTCCAGATAAACAGACTCGATTCGGATAATAAAAATGCTTTGCACTGACTATTGCTGATGTGGGACAAGATCACCGCATCACAATGCTTAACCAGTGTTGTCCAAAAATCATCACTAAAATCATCCAGCAAAGACAACTGTTGGCTATCGATGATTATTTCTGCTTTTTTTTCTGAGCCTTCGAAGAACACGTTTAATTCCTGATTTTTAAATGTCGCTTATCATAAGCCAAAGAATGCTAAAAAAACTATACTTTATAAAAATTTTACGCATAATTAGCCGCTGATTATTATGTGAGTTATTGTTTTGAAGAGAACTCGATTGACCGATATAACCATCACTTTGGATAAACCCCAGTGCGATTATCCACTGGCCCACAGCGATAATGGTATTTATGCTCAGGCCACTCATATTATCGGTTTTGGCTTTGACGGTACCGCTTGTTTTCGTAAAGGCAGTCGCTTTGGGCCCGATGCTATCAGGGTCGCCGCCAACAGCCTTGAGAGTTACTCTCCCTATCTTGATGTCGACATTGATACACTTTGCTACTATGATTTGGGTAATATACCTGTTGATGAGGTCAGTAAACCAAGTCAGCAAGCCATCGAACAACAATGGCAACAGGCCAGTAATGCGTTTGAGCAGTTGTTTGCACCATTGGATATGAATGCTTCGCAGGTAAAAGTATTGACCCTTGGCGGGGAGCATTCGATATCGTATGCGCCGATCAAGGTGATGCTTGAGCAGTATCCTGATTTGTTGCTGATCCATTTGGATGCCCATGCCGATTTGCGCGATGGTTATGAGGGGTTTCACTATTCTCATGCCAGTATTATACGCCGGGTACTCGATTGTTTTACCCAAGGTCACCAGCTTATTCAATATGGTATTCGCTCGGGTACCAAAGAAGAATATCAGTGGATGAGACAAAAGGATACTTTGTGTACATCCCGCAGTGAATTTTTAAAGGCCATAGCGGCGGTTGATGATGATCGCCCGATTTACCTTACCCTGGACCTAGATTACTTCGATCCGGCTTATTTACCAGGCACAGGCACCCCTGAGGCGGGGGGAGAAGATTTTCATTCATTTATCAGCTTGTGTAAGATACTAAAACAAAAACGCCTGGTGGGTTGCGATGTAGTGGAGTTGGCTCCGCCTGTTGACAGCACGGGTAATAGCGATGTATTTGCGGCTAAAGTGGTCCGCGAATTGATTATTTGCCTGGAAGAACCACACGGGTAATAACACTATCTGGATAGCAGGAGGGTAAACATTGAACAGTAAATCATGGACATTACAAGACGCCGAAGGTACCTATCATGTTAAACGCTGGAGTAATGGTTACTTTAATGTTAACCCCCAAGGTACCCTTGATGTTACTCCAAAGTTGGCGGGCGCTGCTAACCCGATTGATTTAGATAAAGTGATCGAAACCCTTAAAACTCAGCAGATTGAGTTTCCTGTGGTGATCCGCTTTTTGGATATTTTGGCCTCACAGGTGAGTATTTTAAATCAAACGTTTGCCGACATCATTGATGAAGCGGGTTATCAGGGGAAGTATATTGGCGTTTATCCGATTAAGGTTAATCAGACCCGTGAGGTCGTCGAAGCCATTGTTGAAGCCGGGAGACCTTATAATCATGGACTTGAGGCCGGGTCAAAATCTGAGTTGCTGGCGGTGCTCGCTTACAACAACAATAAAGATGCGCTGACTATTATTAATGGCTACAAAGATGAAGAATATTTACGTCTGGCGTTGTTTGGCCAAAAAATAGGCCATAAGATTGTGGTGGTCATTGATAAGTTCAGTGAGCTCGAAAAGCTGCTGTTATTGGTCGGGCAGTTACAAGTAGAGCCGATTATTGGTCTGCGTATCAAGATGATGGTACAAAGCCAGGGCAAGTGGAAAAATTCCTCTGGTGAGCGCTCTAAATTTGGCCTTAGTATTGCCGAGTTACTTAATGCCGTTGCGCTGACAAAGCAACACAATCTTGGCCACTGCATCGAGTTGCTGCATTTTCATATCGGTAGCCAAATCACTGACATTAAGGTTATCAAGGAAGCGGTACAGGAGTCGTCACTGTTGTACACCAAACTAATTCAAATGGGCGTTAAGCTTAAGTACGTTGATGTTGGTGGCGGCCTAGCCATTGATTATGACGGCTCACAATCGACCAGTGATTCATCACGCAACTACAGCCTTGCTGAATACGTTGCTGATATTGTTTATGGATTTAAGCAAACCTGTGATTTGGCTGGGGTGCCTCATCCGCAGCTGGTCAGCGAAAGTGGCCGTTTTATTACTGCCCATCATTCTTGTGTGGTCACTCAAGTCATTGGTGAAATTAATCCATCAAGTACAGTCTATGCCACCCCTCAAGCACCGGACGAACACTTTTTGGTTACCAATATGCGTGGGTACCAGCAAAATTTAAAAAGAGATGGTAATACTCAGGAAGTCTTTAATGATATTGTTCAGCTCAAAGAGCAGGCGATTTGCGGGTTTAAGCTGGGGGTATTGTCTTTGGATGAGATGGCGAAAATTGATACGCTTTATTGGCAGGTGCTTAAGGATATTGGCTCCCGCTTGAGTAACGCAAAAGTGGTCCCGGAAGAGCTGCAACATATCCCGCTGGAGTTGTCGTCGTTATATTTAGCCAATTTCTCGGTGTTTCAGTCGGTAATTGATTCGTGGGCCATTAATCAAATCATACCAATTATACCTTTGTCGAGGTTGAACGAGAAACCCCAAAAACGCTGTTCTTTGGTGGATATTACCTGTGACAGTGATGGTAAAATTGATCAGTTTATTGGTGATGAGGTAGTGGTTAAAGACTTGCCCTTACATCAACTCAACGAGGGTGAAGATTATATTATAGGGCTGTTTTTAACCGGAGCCTATCAGGATGTGATGGGGGATATGCATAATCTGTTTGGTCGCTTAAATGAAGTGCATGTGCTGGCAAGTGATGAACAGTCTGATGGATTTAGCATAGCCAAAGTGGTGACGGGCTCGGGTAAACACAATGTTTTATCGACCATGCAATATAGGCCGTTAACCCTGGAGAAATTGATTGAACAAAAGCTGAATGATGAAATTGAAGATGGCAATCTGTGCGACAGTGAACGTCAACCGTTTATCGATTTTTACCAACAGTGCCTCAATGGGTATACCTATTTAAAATGAGAAAATTAAAATGAAACAAAGTGTCAAGGAACCGTCAGCACAACCGGTGAAGATTAAACAGCTGATGAACCCCAATGCATTACGCTCTGTAATGGCAATATTACGTGACTGGGTGATAATTTTGGCGGTCATTGGGCTCAGTATCAAACTGGATCACTGGGCGGTTTATCTGGTCGCAGTGTGGATCATTGGCGCTTTTCAGTTTGCCCTGGGTGAGGCGCTGTTACATGAAGCATCCCATCATAATTTATTTAAAACCCGATGGCTTAATTATGCCGGTGAGTTGTTTTATGGTTTGCCGTTTGGTCAAACGGTTAATCAGTTTCAAGCTGAACATATGCTCCATCATACCCGGTTGGGCAGTCTTGAAGATCATCTGGTGCAAGAGTGCGCTGAGTTGGGGTGGTTTGAACCGCAAGTCAATGCGTTTTGGTTGTGGTTTATCAAACCTCTGGCGGGTATTGTTGGTTTATACTATCTGTCGAGCATGACCTTTAAACCCTGGCGGGAAGGGGCCAAAATCATGATTTTTTGGGTGATTGTCTGCGCGATTTTTTATACCCTAGATAGCCTGATGTTATTGCTGTTGTATTGGGTTATTCCGTTTGTCTGGGCATCAAGTAGTTTTCTTTATTGGTCAGAGGTTGAAGATCATATTAACACCCGTACAGGGACTCGCAGTAATTTGAGCCAGGGATTTAACTGGATCACTCATAACAATGGTTACCACCACCTGCACCACCGTTATCCCAATATTCCCTGGCATAACTTAGCGGTGGGTTATGCTCAGTATTTACCTGGTCAAGGGGATATTTCTCAGGGCTTTTTTGATACTTATCAACAATTGCGCGAGCCGCTACCGGCTGATGAATCGGCTTTTCCAAAGGTTGAGGTTTAGCCATTTCAACGCTCAAGCACAAGAGATGATATCATCGACCTGACTGAGCAGCTCTCTTGCCAGTCTGTGGATTGATTCGGTATGATCGTTTTTGACTGCGGCTTCGAGGCGGGTAGCCAAAAGTCCCAATTCGTCAAATCCATACATGGGAGCCGACCCTCTGATGGCATGGGCTTGTTTAGCAAGATCTGGCCAGTTATTGTTGTCAGTCAGTGTTGATAAGTCTACCAAACGTGCTTTTAATCCGGCAACAAATTGCTCTTTAAGTTGGTTAAGCGTTTCTTCATCTAAATCAAAATCGTTTTGCTCGTCAATCGGGGTGTTAAAATAATTTCCGATAGTGATTGCAAAGCACTGGCGATCAACGGGTTTGGCAATGTGACAATCAAAACCAGCCGCCAGATAACTATCGATATCGTTTTTCATGGCGTTGGCGGTTAATGCCACTATGGGTATGTTCATTGCGGTGGTTTTTAACAGCTTCATCGCACTGATACCATCCATTACCGGCATTTGAATATCCATTAAAATCAAGTCAAAATCCTGGAGAATTGATTCCTGTACTGCCAGTTCGCCATTTTCTACAGCGGTGACGGTTAACCCCATTCGTTTTAATAATTGAGTGAACAAGGCGCGATTATCGTGATGATCTTCGGCGAGTAATACATGACCTTTTAATGTCGGCATGGAGGCTTTTGGCACATTGCGCACTCTGCTTGGCTGGTATTGAGCAGGAGCATCGTGTAACCACACAACCCCGGGAGGAACTACCATTGACACGCTAACAGTAAAGGTACTCCCTTTGCCGGGTAGGCTCTTAACGGTAATGTCGCCACCGAGTTTACTCGCCAATGATTTAGCAATGCTTAATCCTAAACCCGTACCACCGTATTTTCGGGTGATGGAATAATCGACCTGGGTAAAATCATTAAACAGCTTGTCGATTTGCATGACGCTCAAACCAATGCCGGTATCCTCAACCTCAAACATCAATTGGTTTTGATGATTAGTGCCCAAGTGCATGGTGACACTGCCAACCTCGGTAAATTTGATCGCATTATTGATAAGATTAAGCAAAATTTGTTTTAAGCGGGTGGGATCACAAATAATTTGCTGGGGTAATGGGTAATTATATTTAATATTGAAACCTAACCCCTCGCCTTGAGCATGTTGCTTGACCAGCGCGGTGATATCATTGAGCATGGCCATCAGGTCCATTTCAATAAGTTCCATTTCTAGTTTGTTGGCTTCTATTTTTGACAAATCAAGAATTTTATTAACCACATTGAGTAGGTGTGAACCATTTTGGGCAATAATGTTGATCGCCTGACTTTGAAAGTCAGCTTTAAAATCGCCTTGGATGATACTCTCGGCGTAACCTATGATTGAGGTCAGAGGGGTTCGCACTTCGTGGCTCATATTGGCCAAGAAGCGGCTTTTGGCTTCGCTTGCCTGTGACAGCTGATCGGATAACAGCTGCAATTGCTGGCGCTGACGGACAATTTCTAGTTGGGTGGCAACCCGGGCTTTAACCACTTTGGGACTAAAGGGTTTATGAATGTAATCCTGGGCACCGAGGGTTAACCCATGTTCCTCTTCACCGGCAGAGTTAAGTCCGGTAATAAAAATAACCGGAATATTCTCAGTGGCTTCAATGCGCTTTAATTCGCTGAGCACTTCAAAACCATCCATGCCGGGCATGATCACATCGAGTAAAATTAAATCGGGTTTAATTTGCAGGGTTTTTTCAATGGCCTGTATGCCATTTTTTGCCAGCGTAATATCCACTTGGTCTTTTAACAAGTCGCTGAGGATTTTAAGGTTGGCTTTTTCATCGTCAACCAGCAGTACCATAGGTCTAGACCTAGCAGGGGAGGTAGACATCATTATGTCTCCACTTCGCTGGTTTCATGCCAGACAACCCGGTTTCTACCCTGGCGTTTGGCTTCATATAACATATCATCGGCGATTTTTAACAAGGCGCTGCGGGACGAATCTGAATCGGGGATAAAACCGACCCCACCAATACTGATCGTTAACCAGGGATAACCGGCGCTATTACTATGGGCTATCTGTAACGATTCGATGGCTTTACGGCAGGATTCGACGATCGCCAGTGCACCTTGGCGACTGGTTTGTGGCAGTATAGCAATAAATTCTTCACCACCGTAACGGGCAATAAAATCCCGTGGACGCCGTAAATTTTGTGACAGGGTAGCAGCGACTTTTTGCAGTGCCCAGTCGCCTAGCGCATGACCGTAGTGATCGTTATAATTTTTAAAGTGGTCAATATCAATCATGACCAGACATAACATGGTTTCTTCACGGATTGAAGATAACCATTCAGTTTTAAGCACTTCGTCATAGCGGCGTCGATTAGCAATACCTGTCAGGGGGTCGATATTGGCCATTTGTTCAAGCATTTTTTGCTGTCGGGCGAGTTGCAGATGAAATCGGACCCTGCATTTTAAGATCGCCACATGAAAAGGTTTTTGAATATAATCACAGGCACCTAGTTTGAGTCCTCTTTCTTCTTTAACGACATCAAGCTCGCCAGTGACAAAAATAATCGGGATATTGTTGGTCATGGGATTGGATTTCAATTGTTTGATCACTGCAAAACCATCCATACCAGGCATAATGATATCAAGCAGGATTAGGTCCGGCTTAAATTGGATTGCCTTGTCGATGCCTTGTCTGCCATCTTTGGCCATGATCACTTCGACCTCATCTTTGAGAATATCGCTGAGGATCTTAAGATTCGTTTTTTCATCGTCGACAATTAAGACTTTTTGACTTTTCATCGTTCATTTTGGTTAATTTGACGCTGCACAATTATGCCATGCTTGTTACTAGATGTCTTTTTACAAAATAGAATAGAAAATAAAAAAGAGTTGTTTGCACTGTTCAAATCCTCATTGCTCTAATTCAGCTAATAATCGAGCCGTTATCCTGGCCGCATTTTCATATTCGATATTGTCTATGTTATAGATTATTTTGCTGATCTCCGGTGCATATTGAGTTTGTTCACACAGTTGGCTTAACGGTACTAGGTGAGTTTCAACAGCAAAGTCCGAAGCACTGAGCAAGGGTAAAATATCTGTCAGTGACTCTTTAAGTTGATCCACTGAAAAGCTAACCGGGTTTAACGGGGCTTGCATTTGCCCGTAAATCAGGTTGAGTTGTTCTAGTAAGGGGTCTAGCGTATGACAAACCTCATTCATTAATTCTCGATCATGCTTTTCATTGCCTAACGAGCTTTCCAAAGCGGCACTTTGCCTGGATAAATCGGTTGCACCGATGTAAGCAGCATTGGATTTTAACGAATGGGCGGTACGATAAAGGGTTTCCCAGTCACCACTGTCAAACAGTTCGCGCAGTGTTTGGCTGCACTGGGTTTGCTCTTTACAAAAATCTTTTACCAAACTCAGATATAGCTCGGTCCTGCCGTTCATCTTTTGCAACGCCTGTCTGACATTTACTCCGCTGATGTGGGACAGTTGCTGTAATAGGTTGGTCTGCACCACCGACGTTTCATTACTGCTATTGGTATGGTTTTCATCACTGCCATTAGCAAAGGATGTTGTTGTTGGCATGACCTTATTTTGGCGATGGACATCAGGGTCGCTGACGTCGAGAAACTTCAATAACGTGCTGTATAAGGTATCAGGGTCCATGGGTTTGGTAATATGATCATTCATGCCCGCCGCTTTACTTCTTTGGATATCGGCCTGCATTGCATGGGCTGTCATAGCTATTACGGGTAAATCGATCAATTTGAGGGTCTGCCTGATCTCTCTTGTGGCGGTTAAACCATCCATGACCGGCATTTGGATGTCCATTAATACCAGGTCATAATTAAATTGGCGTAATTTTTCCAGTGCCAGTGAACCATCCTGGGCAATGTCGACATTAACGCCGGTATCTTTTAAAAAGCCCAGTGCCACTTGACGGTTGATGGCATTGTCTTCGACCAACAGAATATGGTTGGCGCACAGGTTGGGAATGGGAGCCTGAATTTCTTCGATACTGAGTAGCTGGTCAATATCACCGCTAAGCATGTGGTTTATGGCGTTAATCAGGGCGATTTGATCGACCGGCTTTTCAATAAATTGATTGACCACAGTACCAGCGAGGTGCGCTTTTGCTTCGTTCTTATCATAGGCTGAAACCATTAGAATATGCGGTGAGTCGTCCAGATGGGCATCATGAATACGCCGTGAGGTTTCAATCCCATCCATTTGCGGCATCCGCCAGTCCATCAATACCATATCGTAAGGTCTACCGTCTTTATGGGCTTTTTGGACCAATTTGATGGCATCGTTGCCGTTTTCTGCCTGCTCTGCCTTGATGCCTAATCCGGATAATAAATCCAACAAGACGGTTCTGGCCAGGATTAGATCATCGACGACCAGAACTTTAAGTTTAGCGGCTTTTTGCTTGTCAAAGGTTTGTATTTCTACTGCTTTGTCTACTTTGCCCAAGATCATGGTAAAGTGAAAAATTGACCCTTGTCACAGCTCGC
>JBLHHD010000046.1:0-11145 GCA_047614605.1 Alteromonadaceae bacterium | reverse complement strand
AACGGCTGATTAATGACTTTCTCCGGGATTTCCCATTAACCGCTGAGGACCATCACTTGATTTTCTTACCGCTGTCAAACTATCAGCAGCGGATGTCCGTCTACGCCTGCCTTTATTCAGGGTGTAGTTTGACGATCACTAATTTTACTCAAGCATTTAGCCAGTTGACAAAAGCAAAACCGACCTTTATCATTGCACCGCCCGCAGTTTACGAAAATATATATAATACTTTCAATGCCTTACCTAATTCGGGCGAGAAAATACGACAGTTTTTAGGTGGTAAAATGCGCTTTATGATCACCGGTATGGCGGCAATAAAAACGCCAATGTTACTGGAAGCATATGGCGTGACTGAGACCGGGATGATAGCCTGGAATACACCTGAGGCGAATCGACAGGGCTCTGTCGGTAAAGCCGTACACCCGGATGAAGTGATATTAAATGATGATGGCGAAGTGATTATTCGACGCCAATATCCACTGTCTTTAGGCTATTTTCAGGCAGCAGGATCTGATGCCCAGCAAACATTCCTCAGCAGCGGTGATATTGCTACTGGTGATATTGCTCAAATAGATGATGATGGATTTATTACTCTGGTAGGACGTAAAAAAGAGATCATTACCACGGCGGCTGGGGTTAAGTTTCACCCTGAGATCGTCGAAAACCAGTTAAATCAGATCACCGGTGTATTGACGTCTGTGGTTGTTTGGCAGACGCAAAGTAGTCAGTTATATGGGGTGATATGCGTTAAAAATAAAGCGGATAACGCGTTGATAGCGACTATTGAAAAGGCGGTTGAAGTTTATAATTTGCAATGCGCTCCGTGGATGAGAGTGGTAAAGCTGGTTGTCACTGATCAAGCTTTTTCAATTGAAGCAGGTACTTTGACCCGGAACATGAAATTAAATCGCAAAGGAGTCGCAGCAAAGCACCTTGACGCTCAAGCTGTTGAAACTCATTTGGAAACAGAGGCAAATGAATGACAGATATACAAACGACACTGACCGAAATAATCAAGCAGGTAATGCCTGAGGAAAGCCAGTCAATAACTGTTGTCAGTTCGTCGCGATTTGTTGAAGACTTGGCATTTGATTCACTCAAGAGTATTATGCTGGCGACCTTGGTGGATGATGCCTTTGGTTTGGATTTAAACGCTAACATGGGTGAGTTGCTGAACTTGGCCACAGTTGAAGAGGCCTGTCAGTTTATTAACTGTATTAAAGGATAGAGATGAGTACCGGTAAAAATAGACCAAGTGAGATCATTGATGGTCACTGCCACTTGGCGTCAAATCGTTGTATTCCCGATGCGTTTTTTCGGGGAGTGGCTGAGAATATGGTGATGCGGATGCAAATCGAAAATGTACCTGCTGATACAGTCAAAGTTACCGCAATGTTAAAAGGTCAGTACAACGATCATCAGGGTGATAAGTTAGTGGCTGAAATGGATGCAGCGGGGATCGGCTCGACAGTGTTGCTGGCACCGGATTTTACTTATGAATTTGGTTCAGAGTATTCGATTGAACAAATTATACAACAGCATTTTGAAGCTGCTGAACGTCATCCAGGGCGTTTTCACATATTCGCTGGTGTCGATCCGAGGCGGGGTGAAAGTGCTGTACAGGCATTTGCAAGTCTAGTGTCAAGCTCTGCGGTGGCTGGGCTGAAACTCTACCCACCTTGTGGTTACTCCCCCAGTGATAAGCGGTTATATCCATTTTATGAAATTTGTCGTGAGCACCGATTGCCAGTGTTGCTCCATACTGGTCCAACTTCTGCGGCACTGGCATTCAGTTTTGCTGCGGCTGGACTTATTGATCAGGCAGCCAAGGATTTTCCATCAGTTAATTTTATATTGGCCCATGCGGGTGCCAGTTATGTGCAGGACGCTATCGCCCAGTGTATGTATCGGCCAAATGTCTACATGGATATCTCGGGTTTCCCATCAACGCTGGCAGCAGGTGGCTGGCGACAGCATCTTCGGCAACTTTTTTCATTAAACCTTAATCATAAAATTATTTTTGGCACTGATTGGCCAGTTTTTGGGTCTAAGAGCGGGTTGTCAAAACTGACAGACGAATTATTTGCTGATGAAGGACCGCTACAAGGACTGCCGAAAAAAGCCATCACCCAGATCATGTCAGGTAACATCCAACGATTACTGTCCGTGGAGCAATGATGTATATATCCGAACGTTATCAAAAACGCAATATTGTCGCCGCAGGTGTTGAAACATATGGCGGTATAGCATTTAAGGCGTATGAGATTAACTATGCAGGTAAACAAGTTTGTCGGCAGGAGTTTGAACGCGGGGTAGGCTTTGCGCTGACCCAACTGGCCGATAAACCTTCTTATCAACAAGCAACTTTAGGGTTTATGATCAAACATGCCGGAAATCAGTGTAATTATCTAATCATGGCCTGGTGGGCCAATGAAAATGAATGCTTTATTGAGGTGTTTATTAGCGAGTGTGGCAATTATGATACTGACCCAGTTCAGTGGAGAGCGGCCATTGATGAATCTTTTTGTATCTGGGACCTGCAAGTTATCAATGCAGAGAGAAACCAGTTTGTTGATCACATTTCATGCAATGAAGGCGAGGTTGATGCGAGTGCATACTTGGCGGATTTTGCATTTTTTGGTGATGAGAGCAAAGTAATTGAACCCAATTGAACCAAAGCAGGCGGATCAGAATGACGAGTAAACAAATCAATTATCAGTATAAGTGGTTGAACGAATTAGAGTTTCAAACAGGTTTGCAATTGGTTGAACTGTATAACGACGCCTTAAAGGCGGGCACTTTTTTGGGCTATATCGAGGTTATTAGCGGCGATGATGCGCAAAAGATGATTGCTGGCATTAATGAATCCCTGATTAAAGGGGGTCAACACCTATTGGGGGTATTTGTTGAAGATGAATTGGTGGCGACAGGCACTATTTCTCTTAACGGTATGCCCAACTGTGCTCATATAGCAGAATTGTCCAAAGGGATTATTCACTCATCTTTTCAATCTTCGGGTTTAATGGTGTTGGCGTTTTCAGAGATTGTAAAACACTGCCAATCGTTGGGTATTGAGTCATTGGTATTGGATGTTCGGGAAAATAGCCGACCACACCGGATTTGGAGTCGACTGGGTTTTCGCCCATATGGCCGTTTGGAAGATTATGCCCGGGTTGATGGCCAGTCCAACGCTGGGGTTTATTTACATACGACCGTTGAAGCGTTGCAAGGTAAATTGACAGCGTTAAGCCAGGGTAAAGATCTCATTGATAAAGCTGAATTTATGGCACTGGCCGAGTTTAAAAAACAACTGCGCTATGAGTTGGAAACACGGATCACGTTGACTCATCCGATTATCCAGCAGGTGGTGTCGGGCGGTGAAGCCAACTGGAAGTTGTTGCGTTTTATCACTTTGCAGGGATACCAGTTGACCAAACATTTCTTGGAATATGTCGAAACCTTGTATTTTCACTGCCCTCAGGGGGTTCACAAACGCCGTTTGTTGATCAACATGTATGAGGAAGAAACCGGTTTTGTATCGAAAACAAAAAACCATGTGGTTTTGATGCAAGATTTTATCCGGGCAATTGGGATCAGCGATGAAGAGCGTGATAGTGCTGTTGCGTTGGCACCGACCAAAGCATTGATTGATTATCGCATGGAATTGGTGCGCAACAAGTTTTCTTTCCATCTCGGTGCTGCTGCGGTGATGATTGCCAGTGAAGGTCAAAACCTTGAAACCACAGCTGGTGAGGCTCGCCATGACTTGTTGCCAAAACTCTATGGTCTTAAAGCAGCCGATCTGTTGTTTTTCTCTGTTCATCAAGCAGAAGATATCGGTCATGTGACTCAGGGCATAGCGGCCGTTGCTGATATATGCACAACCCCCCAGATGCAGCAAGAAGCACTGGAAGTCGTACGTAAAACCTGTGATTTGTTTTACGGTATGTACGATGGCATCGCTGCGGCTTATGAGGAAGCGTGATGAGTACTGCTTATCTGATGTCGGTTGCCGTGCAAACGGGGGAACAGGTTAAACCTTTGGAAGCGATTGCAGCGGTTAAAAGCCAGTTCAATGCGATCAAAATACCCTTTAATAAAGCACTGATTGGTTATGATACATTCTGTGAAACACAAAAGCCGCCACAGGATTTGGTGGAGCAGGTGATTGTTAAATCGTTGGGGATTGATAATACCAATCCCGCTCAGATTGACTCATTGATCGTCGTTTCAGCTAATCCGCAGACTTTGCAACAGCTCAACAATCCGGTGTTGGCAGGTATTCAGCAGCGGACTGGGCTGACAAACGCGCGGCCATTAGCGACGACTTTTGAAGAGTGTACCGGGTTGCTTAGTGCCATTGATATTGCCCGTTCACAAATAGCCACTGCCACTGCGCAGCATGTAATGGTTGTTAGTATTGATGTGACGGATGATAGTCTTGATCGGGTGAAAGCGTTTGGTGTCAGAAGCGATGCAGCCTTTGCGGCGATCGTTTCAGCTTCTATGTGTGAGTCGCCAGGCTCATCGGTGAAAATTGTTGCAGTAAACAAAGGAATGGACTTTGCCGGCTATAGCGGTGAAGACAGTATGAATTCTAGAGAGTCGTTGGCGAAACGGGTGATGACATCACTATTGAGCAGTGCTGAAATTCAGTTAACTGATATCAATAAAGTGTTTTCAACCAACTTTTATAAACCGATATCGGATTACAACGCAAAAATGGCAGGCATCAGCAAAGATCAGTTGTATGTTGAAACCACGAAAAAGTTTGGCCATTGTGTTTGTGGTGATCCCTTGTTGAATTTTCAGGACTATTGCAATAGTAATGAGATAAAGAAAGGCGAGTATCATTTGCTCCAGTCTTATGCGCCAGGGTTCTTGGCATCGGTATTATTGCAAGGTTGTTGATCAGTCAGCGCGATTGAATTCGCGCTAATTGAACAGGGGGAGGCTGACTATCCGGTGATTAACGGGTTGTGGTGCATTGAGTTGGGTTTTTTAGCAGATAGCTACCATTGAATGCTACAGATTCTATTTCTTCATCACTATTTTGCTGTAAATTGATGTTCACCTGTTTATCGTGAAAATCAACGGTTCCCTTAACCACCGAAATATAATCAATGAGACCATTTTCTTTTTCATATCCCAGCTTTACATCTTTTACGTCATAGCTGCCATGAATTGATGGAATGGTAAGTCTTGCGATTATTGTGTGGGTGTTGTTAAAGTTAAATAATGGCGCGGGTCCGTGAACCATATCTGGCCACTGAGATTCAATTGACAAAACACAACCTTGGGGTACTGAAGATACAACCGCGTGGTCAGCCATAATAGGGTGGTGGATAGGCGCTGCACACCCTGCAAGGGTAAGTGATAGAAATACTGCTAGTTTTATTTTCATGTAATACCTGATAGTTTGTTAAAGTGGATAGTATCATCTTAAATAAACAGCCTCAAACATTTTCAATCAGTAGGCACGTGATGCGGTGACAATGAGATCCGGGGGTCGAAAAAATGCCTGAATCTCGTTACCATTATTGTTTTAGAGCGTCGATAATCATTAACTTTAGGAAAATTGAATTGACAATGTTACCTTTTTACCGAAATAGACCAATCGCTTTTCGATTTTTAATTTTGTTTATCGCACTGATGCTGCCAGTGCTGCTTTATCTCGGATCACAATTAAGTGTTGGCTTGGGTGATTCAAATCAAGTTATTCAGGTACCCTCTACGGCTGCTGCGGTGAAAATCAACCGCGACCCGGCGGGAGTTCCCCATATTGTCTCTAACAGTGTGGCCGATGGGTTCTTTTCTTTAGGGGTTGCTCATGCACAAGATCGGTTATGGCAGATGGAGATGCAACGGCGTACCAGTGCTGGCAGGCTTAGTGAAATTCTTGGTTATTCGGCGCTGGACGCAGATAAGCTTGCCAGAACATTAGGTTTGTATAAGCGCAGTGAATCAGACTTGCAAAGCCTTTCCGGGTTGGCTAAAAAGGTATTACAGTCCTATACCGACGGGGTTAATTACTGGCTGTCACAAGGGAGTGTATTACCGGTCGAGTTTTCCTTATTGGGTACGAAACCTGAGCCATGGCGGGTTCAAGACTCATTGTCGATTATCAAACTTTTTGCCTTAAGCCAGGATAATCGCTTTGTCGATGATTTCTCGAGGCTATTATTGGCGCAACATGTGGGGGCAAGCCGTACGGCCAAATTATTGAAAACACAGCTACCGGCCATATTCAACGACACTGGCATGTCATATTCAGCCATTGGCGATTTGGATCAACTGTTGCAATTACAAAAGGTGTTTACTTTTGGTCAAGTGGGTACCGGTGGCAGTGCGTTAGTGTTGTCTGGTGACAAAAGTCAATCGGGTGCCCCGGTGATGACGGCTGATGCGTATAACACCACATCACAACCAAGCGATTTTTACGTTGCCCACATTAATACCGGCGAGCACATTCTAGCTGGTGCGACAATACCTGGCGTGCCGGTGATAGTTCATGGCAATAATCAGCATATCTCCTGGTTTGGTGTGAGTGCTGAGCTGGATACTCAAGATATTTATATTGAAGCGGTTAATCTGGCTGATCCTAATCAATATAAGGTAGGGGGTAGTTTTAAGGCGTTTGATTCGCAAACCGAGTTTATATCAGTGAGATCCGCTTTTCCTCAATTTCTGCGTGAACCATTGCCGCCATTTGAATGGCAGGTCCGGCGCACGGTACATGGCCCGTTGATCTCCGATGTCATCAGTGGACTGAATATGCCCATCAGTCTGTCGTGGCCTGCATTAGCAGGCTCTGACAGCAGTTTTGAGGCCATGTTGTCAATCAATTTATCAAGTAATTGGGATGACTTTCAACGCAGTGCCGCCTTATTGGTTGCACCCGCAACAGACTATTTATACGCAGACAAATCAGGTAATATTGGCAAGTTGGTTGCAGGAAAGGCACTTACAAAGCAGGGCGAAGGCGGAAAATACCCGTTGTTAGGCTGGATGCAAAACAATCAACAGATGAACAGCGACGCGCCCACGGAGTCACTGGCGATATTGAACCCTGAGTCAGGCTGGTTATCTGCCGGGTTGTACCATCCGGAGACTTTTGTGCAAGTGACCGACAAGCTTGGATTGGCCGATATGTCTCGGGTGCAACAAGGTACGACTGAACAGTTGATTGCACAGTTTATGCCCCATCTACTTAAAGCGCGAGCTACCTCAGCAATTGAAACCCAAGCCATTGAGTTATTGCGTCAATGGCAGTTCGATGCGACCCCTGTCGAAGGCGCTGAGATTGCTTTGTTTGGTGCCTGGCTGAGGTATGTCAAAGAAGAGTTGTCATCACAATTACTCAATCAAACACAGCCTTCGTCGGCTTATTTGAAAAATTGGCTACAACAAATGCCGGCCAGCTTTTGGCTTCACGCTATTGAGCTGGGTGAATTTGGTGGCTGTGGTATGGCAGACGAAAAGCCTCACACCCGGTGTGTCAATGTCGTTACCCGTGCCTTTGAACGGGCTGTTGCTCAATTGAGTGACCGTTCAGGAGATGATATTTTGGATTGGCGCTGGGCATCGCTCAGCTCGGCAGTCTATGAGCATTCAGTGTTTGCAAATGTCAATGTACTGGATTTCTTCTTCAATCGGAATATGCAGGCGCAGAACACCACGTTGATGCTTGGTCGAGGGTATGAGGTGCACTCATCGCGCTTCGGTTACCAACAAAAAACAATTGCCGGTTTTCGTTATGCCATCGATTTTGCCAAACTCGATCAAATTAGAGCAACGGTGAGCACCGGACAATCCGGCAATATTTTTAGTCCATTTTACCATAACCAGCTGGCACTTGATGAACAAAGTCCACTGCGTTTAGGCTCATTAAGTTCGACCAGTGTGAAGGAATAACCGATGAAGTTATTTGATGTTCTTGTTAGAGAGTCCGCCAATAAAGTGTTTGGGGCGTTATTGTTGGGTGTTATTACTGGGATTTGCTTTTCCATGCTGATCCCCCTAGTGCTGATTTCATTGGAAACGCCTGTTGCTACGGCCACCGCTGCGAGTGAGGGCAGTGGTGCGATACAGTGGTTGGGTATCTGGGTATCGCAATATCGTATTGCGACGGCATTTTTAATCATCTGTGTCGGCATTATTGTGTTTAAAACGCTTTCTCAGGTGTTAATGTCACGGGTTTCCATGGATGCTGCGTATAGCTTGCGAGTCGGTATTTATCGCAGTATCAGTAACGCGCCGATTGAGAGCCTAGAAAGAATGGGTTCTTCCAAGCTGATGGCGATCATTACTGGTGATATTCCACGGATTATGAATGGGGCGACGGTGATCCCTGAACTAATCACTAGCACTGTTACTTTGTTGGGGATATTATTCTTCCTCACCTTCATCAGTTTTCCGGCATTTCTATTTATTGTGTTGGCTTTGACATTTGGTCTTTTAACCCATCAAATACCGACGTCTATCGGTGAAAAATATTATGCCAGTGCTCGAGAGTATTGGGATTCGTTACACGAAGGTATTCGCGGCGTCATTTATGGGGCGAAAGAACTGAAGCTCAATCACCGTAAGCGTGAGGCATTTTATGATCAAGAGTTACTGCCCAATGAAAACAACATTCGTCGATTTGAACGCAAGGGTTTCATGTTTATGCAGACGGCCAACAATTACGGCGATATGTTTGGTTTTATCATCATTGGTGTTGTTGCTTTCATCTTGAGTAATTATCAGACTCTCAGCCAAGCCGATTTGTTTGGTGTGGTTATGGCGATGATTTATATCATTTCACCTATGGGGTCTGTGTTGCAGTGCCTGCCGACCATTGCGGTGGCGAAAATATCACTGGCACGATTGAATGACCTTAATATCAAACTGGAGGCAGAGCCGTTTGATAGTGCAATCGAGCCGAGTAAACCGTGGCAGTCTATCACGCTTCGTGATGTTTGCTATACCTATGGCAGTGATTTGAGCAGTCATGAAGCGTTTCATATGGGACCGGTCAGTTTCACCTTGAAAAAGGGTGAGGTCACCTTCATTGTCGGCGGTAACGGTTCGGGAAAGTCAACCTTATCGAAACTCATCACCCAGCATTACCAGCCGAGTTCTGGTACGATTTTGTTTGATGATGTTGAAGTTGATGCCACTAACCGTAACCGTTATCGGCAAGACATCTCGGCCATTTATTCTGATTACTTCCTGTTCAGCCAAATTCTTTCCTCCTCCGATAAAGAGTTGGACACGATTGTTGTCCAGTATCTTGAAGAACTTGAAATCAAACATAAGGTGAAGGTAGAAGATGGACGTTTTTCGACCATTGCCTTATCCGATGGCCAGAAGCGACGTTTGGCCTTGGTTGTCGCGATGCTGGATAACTGTGAATTGTATGTCTTTGATGAATGGGCAGCTGATCAGGATCCGACATTTAAAGCGGTTTTCTACCACCATATATTGCCGAAACTAAAACAGCAGGGCAAAGCCATCTTGGTGATCAGCCATGATGATCGATTTTTCTCGGTCGCTGACCAATTGGTTTGGATGGAGGCTGGACAACTGTCCAAGATAGAACGTCCGTCAGATGATCCAACGCAAACCTCAAGCACAACGGATACCCTGTGTGAGCAAGATACACCAGCATCGCTGGCAACCAAAGATAATGAAACAGGGTGTATATGATGGAAAACGTATTTATTTCAGCTTTAGTCGAACATGCAGCAACCAGAGGAAATGATGTTGCCTGTCATTTTCTTGATGCCGAGGGTGAGATCACTTCATCGTTGACATTTGACCAATTGTTGCAGACTCGTGAAATGGCGAAGCATATATTGACCTATTGCCAGCCTGGTGACAGGGCACTGTTGATCTATGAAAATGGCGCTGAATTTATGAGGTCATTTTTGGCTTGTCTTCAGGCCGGTGTTATTGCGGTACCGGCGTACCCGCCAAGAAAAAATCAGAATGTTGATCGCTTGCGCTCGCTGATCACCGATGCCGAATGCTCGGTTGTATTAACTGTCGGTAAGTTGGCGGCGCTATTTGCTGATCGGGTAAAACATGAACCAGCGATTAAAAATATTCCCGTCTGTGCCACTGATGAGCTGGATGACAGATCACCGGACATTACGCTGCCACAGATCACACCAGAGACTGTCGCGTTTTTACAATACTCTTCCGGTTCGACTGGTGATCCCAAAGGGGTGATGGTTAACAATTATAACCTGGTGCAAAATATACGCCGGATTGAAAAGGCGTTTGAGCAAGACCAAAACAGTCGTATTGTATCCTGGTTACCCAATTTCCATGATATGGGACTGATAGCTGGGTTTTTGATGCCCGTTTATCTCGGTGCCCAGACGTTTTTAATGTCACCAACGACGTTTTTGAACCGTCCGGTGATTTGGTTAAAGGCGGTTGCAAAATATAAAGCCACCATGTCTGGTGCGCCAAACTTTGCCTATGACTTGTGTGTCGACCGAATAAAAGATGAAGATCTTAAAGATATTGATTTAAAAGGCTGGAAAGTTGCGTTTTGCGGTGCAGAGCCTATTCGTGCCGAAACCTTTACACGTTTTAGCGAACGCTTTTCAACGTGCGGCTTTGGATCGAATTCGCTGTTTCCTTGTTATGGCATGGCTGAGGCGACATTATTTATTTCGGGACCAGGGATGGGTGTCGGTGCCACTGTGATGCCAGTGGAAAAAAAGGCGTTTTCGCAAAATCGCGCGGTTGTTGCCAAACCCCAAGAAGCCCAGCAGCAGCTGGTTTCTTCGGGTATTCTTTGGCTTGGTGATGAAATTGCCATAGCTGATCCACAAACCCGCCAACATTTGCCTGATTGCGAGGTCGGCGAGGTTTGGTTTCGCAGTCCCAGTGTCGCCCAGGGCTATTGGAAAAACCCTGAATTGACGGAATATGCCTTTAACGCCCATCTGTCTTGCAGCAATGAAGGGCCATTTATGCGTACCGGTGATTTGGGTTTTATGCGCGATGGTATGCTTTATATCACTGGACGTCTTAAAGACATTATTATTATTCGCGGTGGTAATTTTTATCCCCAAGACATTGAAAAGGCAGTGTCTGATGTAGACGAGGCATTAGCCGAGAACAGTTCAGCGGCGTTTAGCGTTGACA
>JBLHHD010000045.1:0-11402 GCA_047614605.1 Alteromonadaceae bacterium | reverse complement strand
AATGTATAAATACCAAATAACGACAGATGCTCATGAGGATTTAAAGGAGATAGCCCCCTACACCATCATACATGGGGTAGGCAACAAGAGATCGTATGTTATCTAAATGCGACTCATACCATACCAAACCGACCATCACCCATAACGTATCTTAATAATTTGCCCCAACTCGCCAATATCGGTTTGCTTCAATACACCCATATAATTAAACGGCTGTACGGCAGGTGCATATAAATCGAGCCATTTAAGTTGCTCGTTTTGGGCGTTGGTGATTTTTTCGCTAGTTAAATCAATCCGGTATAACCCTTTAAAACGCGTGCCCACCCCAAAGTATCTTGCTCAGCATAAAGCGTTTTTAAACCCACCCTCCGGGAGCCTCTGAGCGATCCCACTTCTACGTTACACTGGTTTGAAAGGGAACGACCATTACGGCACCAGTGCGCCTTGAATTAAAACTGCTCAGAGGCGCTGAAACTCGTATTTTGAAGTCACTTGGGTATATGCTCAAAATCTTGAGTCTCTTGTCGATAAAGGTTTAAGCCGCCGCCTCGGGTGCCGACCTAAATTCGCTGAGCACTATTGACTATAGTGCTTTTCATTAAACTTCATACTAAATAAAACCACGCATATGTGTGTTTATGCGGCGTACAGGGCATTTAACTCCCTTAAATGCGCATGAGATCATTTGAAATTAGCTATAACAAGGTACTGATAGCCCCCGAACTGAGCGAGTTTTTATCACTGGCATCATGATGAAAGCTTAAAAAAGTATGCCCGTCGTAACGTTGCAGCCCTTCTTGTGAGCCAAACCACATAAACCCCTGATTGTCCTGGGCGATGGTGCGTACCGACTGATAGGATAACGGGTTATCTAGCGGAAAACTTTTTAGTGCGTTGATTTCTCGGGCGTGGCTGGCATTAAGCAGGACGCCGGATAGTAAGAGTAAAAATGCCAACAGATACTTTGTCACTGTTCAATGCCTTTTATTATTTTGTAGCTAGCCTTGAGTTTAACAACAAGGCGAGCGTAGCAAAGGAGAATTTTAAAAAGAGCGGCGTAGGCGCTGTGTAGTCAGTTGTGTGTTAATCCTTTCGCGGCGCAGAGGCTTCGCCGCTGCCGCTCCTACGACCATTATCCCTGATCAGCGCCTTTAACTCCTGAATTTCACCGTGTAAATCCTTTAAGGTTACCACTCTGTCGTTCAGTTCGGTTTCATTAATATGCTCTTCTTCGAGCACGTTGACCATAATACCAATCACCATATTTAAAAAGGCGAAGGTGGTTAAAAAGATGAAAGTGATAAAATACAACCAACCCCAGGGGTAGACGGCCATTACTTCATAAAGTATGTCAGTCCAACCTTCGAAGGTCATCACCCTAAATAAGGTCAGTAGTGATATGGCGATATCCCCCCATAATACCGGGTTGATTTTTTCGAAAAACAGGCTGCCAAAGGCGGCATAAATATAAAAAATAATAAACATTAAGGCCATTACGTAACCCAATCGAGGCAGGGCTTTAAAAAACGAATTCATCAAAATACGCAGCTCGGGGATAATACTGATCATCCTAAGGACCCTAAATACCCTGACTAATCGGGCGACCAGTACCATTTCTGAGTCTTCGAGGGGGATTAAACTGATGGTGACGATTAATGTATCGAAAATATTCCAGGTGTCTTTAAAAAAATCGAGACGTTTCTCCATGGCGAGAAAGCGGATCGTGATCTCAAACAGAAAAATCAGCGTGATCATCCAGTCCAAAAAGATGAATGTATTGACCAATAGCGGTGATAATTCGTAGGTCTTTACGCCGACCATTATTGCCGAAATAATGATCACTCCCATGATGAAAAATTCAAATGATTTATTGTTTCTCATCCCCGTTAAACGGGCTGCTATAAGCTTATTATCCATTAAAAAAGTCGTCTACCAGGGCCTTTAAGGCGCTAAAAATTGATGATCCAGCATCTTAATATGCGCAGGATTAAAAAGAAAAGCAAAAGTTTTTACGTGTTTTTAAGCCCAATTGCTGCTTTATGCATAAAAGTTTTTTGCGGGTGACAGGCACAGGCCACGGGGATGTGGCTTGTATGGTTATAGTGGCTTTGCAAGAAAGCTGCATAATGACGTTAAATTTACATACGTATGCACGATTGACAGCGTTGTCTTTTTTGTTTTATATTGATTCTGCAACGCTCAATAAGTGACACAATAGCGTGTTGATTGTTCAGCTCCTTTTTCAGGATACGTACCCTAGGGTATGAGAGTCTAAATTATGTCAGCTAATTACGATATTGTTCTGTTTGGTGGTGGTGGTGATTTATCACTGCGTAAGTTAATGCCTGCACTTTACCGGGCCCACGTAAACCAGGAACTTACCAGCGACCTTGCGATCATTGCCACAGTGCGTGATACCAAGCTTAGTCGTGACGGTTTTGTTGCCAGAGTCGAGCAAAGTCTGCAAAAACAGCTTCAAAGTGGCGAATTCACCCCAGGTCATTGGGAAACATTCAGCCAGCGCATTGCTTTAATCGCCCTGGACATTACCGACCCGGCCAAAGGCTGGTCTGATTTGGCAGGGATTATTGGCCAAACCGGCAATCATTCATTATTTTATTTCGCCATCGCACCAAACCTTTACAGCACCGCCTGTGCCAACTTAAACGAACATGGTTTGATTGAAGAAGGCTCACGGGTCATTGTCGAAAAGCCGATTGGTTACAACCGTGAAACGGCCAAAGAAATTAACGATCAGGTCGGTCAGTACTTTCCTGAAGACCATATATACCGTATCGACCATTATCTGGGTAAGGAAACGGTTCAAAATCTGATGGTATTACGTTTTAGCAATTATCTGTTTGAACACTTGTGGGATGCCAAAAGCATCGATCATGTGCAGATCACCCTTGCCGAAACCGTTGGTCTAGAGGGCCGAGCCGGATTTTACGATAAAGCCGGTGCGGTACGTGACATGGTGCAAAATCACCTGTTACAGCTGCTTTGTCTGGTGACGATGGAACCTGCGACTCGGATGTCTGCCGAAGATATCCGCGCCGAAAAAATCAAAGTACTTAAATCGCTACGGGTGATCACCGGTGACGAAGTTAAAGCCAATACGGTGCGTGGACAATACAATTTCGGCGTAGTTAACGGCAAGGAGCAAAAAGGTTACCTTAAAGAGCTGGGTGACGAGAGCAGTAAAACCGAAACCTTTATCGCCATCCGCGCTTATATCGATAACTGGCGTTGGGCTGGCGTGCCATTTTATCTGCGTACGGGCAAATGCCTGCAACAGCAGTATTCAGAAATCACGATCCAGTTTAAACCCGTCTCACACCGGGTGTTCGGTGCAGACTCTGGCAATTTATCGTCAAATAAGCTGGTGGTACGACTTCAGCCAGACGAAAATATTCAGCTGCAACTGATGACCAAAGATCTCGATCGCTCTGACGTGCATTTGCAAAAAGTCAGTTTGAACCTTAATCAGCACATGAGTCAGCAAAATACCGTTCGTGATGCGTACAAACGCTTGTTACTTGACGCGTTACGCGGCGATCCGACGTTATTTATCCATCGTGACGAGATTGA
This sequence comes from Alteromonadaceae bacterium, assembly GCA_047614605.1. Classification (GTDB taxonomy): domain Bacteria; phylum Pseudomonadota; class Gammaproteobacteria; order Enterobacterales; family Alteromonadaceae; genus JABSOG01. Next base: position 7,811 of record JBLHHD010000045.1, on the reverse strand, counting down.
TGCCTCATGGGCCTGGTTAGACCCAATGCTTGAAGCTTGGCAAGACAGTGACGAAAAACCCACTCAATATGCCGCAGGCACTTGGGGACCCACCCGAGCCGACGCATTACTGGCCCAAGATGGCTTTAAATGGCGCAACCCTACGAGTAAATAACATGAATTCAGCGGTCGAAACAGTAACTGAACACTTTTACCCCAGTCAGGCTGAAATGCTTGAAGCTTTGACCGCTTATTGCCAGCAAGCGCTTGACCAAGCGTGTGCCGATAATAATGAGGCCAGTTTTTTAGTGTCGGGTGGCAGCTCGCCTGCACCGTTATACCAACGGCTGGCTAAGCTGGATTTACCTTGGCAAAAGATCAGCGTAGCGCTGGTGGATGAACGTTGGGTAGATAAAGACCATGAAGCGTCAAACCATGCCTTTATCGAAAAAACCTTATTGCAGGATAAAGCCGCTGCTTGTCGTTTTATCCCAATGAAAACCGCTGCAGCCTCTGCACAAGCAGGTTTGGATGAAGCGAGCGCTAACTATCACGAATTACCGCAACCCTGGGATTTGACCATTTTGGGCATGGGTAAAGATGGTCATACCGCGTCTTTGTTTCCAGACGCTCAAGGGCTTGAACAGGCGCTTAAAATCGGTGAAAACCTAGAAACACAGGCAACACTGGCAGCAATTACCGCAAACCCCAGTGAAGTGACCGGTGATAATCTCGAACGTATCACCCTGAGTTTGGCCGGTTTATTACAATCTCGGCAATTGATTTTATTGATTAGCGGCGACGAAAAGCTGGCCGTTTATCGTCAAGCACAAACACTGGCCGACTCGCATAAAATGCCAGTGGGTGCAGTATTAAAACAAGATAAAGTGCCAGTACATGTTTTTTGGGCACCTTAAATAAGTAGTAAGTAGTAAGTAGTAAGTAGTAAGTAATTAGGTTCTAGCAAGACATTTTTAGTAGTAACGAATTAAGCAGGATTAAACCATGCATCCAAAAATTACCGCGATCACTGATCGCATTATACAACGCAGTAAAGCTAGCCGTGGTCGGTACCTTGAACGTATAGGTCAGGCTGGCACTGCCAGTCGCGCCCGAACTTCATTGCCTTGTGGCAATCTTGCGCATGGATTTGCCGCTTGTTCGGATGATGAAAAAACCGATTTAACCGCTGCACAAAAAGCCAATGTGGCGATCGTGTCGGCATATAACGATATGTTGTCGGCTCATCAACCCTATCAAGACTACCCACAAAAACTTAAAGCCGTGATAGCCGCTCAAGGTGGCGTTGCTCAGTTTGCGGGTGGCGTACCAGCGATGTGTGACGGGATCACCCAGGGCGAAGCGGGTATGGAGTTGTCATTATTCAGCCGCGATGTGATTGCCATGTCAACCGCTGTCGCTTTGTCTCACAACATGTTTGACGGCGTATTATACCTGGGGATTTGCGACAAGATCGTCCCGGGTCTGTTGATTGGCGCTTTGTCCTTTGGTCACTTGCCGGCGTTATTTGTGCCAGCCGGTCCCATGCCCAGTGGTTTGCCTAACGGCGAAAAAGCCCGTATCAGACAGTTATTTTCAGAAGGTAAATGCACCCGTGAAGAGCTGCTAGAAGCCGAATCTGCTTCTTATCACAGCGCAGGTACTTGTACTTTTTATGGAACCGCCAACTCTAATCAAATGTTGTTAGAGATCATGGGTTTGCAGTTGCCGGGTTCATCGTTTGTTAATCCTGGCACCGAACTGCGAGAGAAACTCACCGAACAAGCTGCTAAACAAGTGCTTAAGTTTACTGCCGCTGGTGATGATTATCGCCCTATCGGTAAGGTGATTGACGAGCGTACCTTGGTTAACGGTTTAGTTGGTTTGTTGGCAACGGGGGGTTCTACCAATCAGGCATTACATCTGGTGGCTATCGCTCGTGCTGCCGGGGTTATCTTAACGATGGATGACTTTTCAGATTTATCCGAAGTGGTACCACTGATAAGCCAAATTTACCCTAATGGCATGGCCGATATTAACCGTTTTCATGCGGTTGGCGGCACGGCATTTTTAATCAAAACTTTGCTTGAAAATGGCTATTTACATCAAGATGTCAGCACAATTGCCGACAATAGCGGCTTAAACGACTATACCAAAGAGCCTAAGTTGACCCTTGAGTTACAAGGTAACGTACTCAATTGGCGTGATGCGCCATCAGCGTCTTTAGATAGTGATGTTTTACGGTCAGCCAATGAGCCATTTAGTGCTACTGGTGGGTTAAAAGCGGTAAAAGGCAACGTTGGTAGTGCGATTGTTAAAACCTCAGCGGTTAAAGACGATCACCGGACGATTGAAGCACCAGCCAGGGTATTTGATTCACAACTGCAATTTCATGCAGCGTTTAAAGCGGGTGAGTTACACCGTGACTTTATCGCCGTGATACGTTTTCAAGGCCCTAAGGCCAACGGAATGCCAGAGTTGCATAAATTAATGACACCACTGGGGGCTTTGCAGGATAAAGGCTTTAAAGTGGCAGTGATCACCGATGGTCGTATGTCTGGTGCATCAGGCAAAGTGGCTGCCGCCATTCATTTGACGCCAGAATGTACCCAAGGTGGCTTGATTGGCAAAATTCACGATGAAGATGTGATCAAACTCGACACTTACACCGGTGACTTACAATTGTTAGTCAGCGAAGAAGAATTAAAACAGCGGCCAATGGCCGTATACAGCGGCGAAAATACAGCATTTGGCACAGGCCGTGAGTTGTTTTCACTGTTTAGAAATAATGTTAGCGATGCCTCTGCTGGGGCATGTGTTTTAGGCTCGTTAGCCGATGATATCGGACAATAAGGTTTTTTCCATGAACAATAGCAACCGTTTCCCCTATTTAGTCGCCGATATTGGTGGCACTCATACTCGTTATGCACTCGTTACGAGTTATGACGATAAAACCGGTGAATTTGAAATTAATCAAAGCCGGGTATTTTTGTCTGCCGATCATGATAGTTTTTCGTTATCGCTGGAGACTTACCTTGAAACCATCACTGGTGACCGGCCCCGTAATGCCTGTATCGCCATTGCCGGACCGGTTAGTGATGATGAAGTCGAACTGACTAACCTTAACTGGAAGTTTTCGATTACGCAGCTGCAAAAACGTTATGGTTTTACCTGTTTGCTGGTGATCAACGACTTTGCTGCACTGGCTTGTGGTGTACCGCACTTACCTGCATCCGCGCTATTTGGCATTAAACCAGGAATTGACGATCAGCGTGGCGCTAAAGTGGTGATAGGTCCGGGTACTGGTTTAGGTGTTGCGGCGCTGGTTCATACCGGCACGAGTTATCATCCTATTGCTGGTGAAGGTGGACATGTTGCTATTGCCCCTGGAACTGACACTGAACTTGAATTGTTTGCGGTGCTACGAGAGCAACAACAACATATTTCGGCTGAAGATTTATTGTCAGGCAAAGGATTGGTCAATCTGTATCGCGGTTATGCCAAATTACGCGAGCAAGAGGTCAATAATTATGCCCCAGACGAAGTAACACAACATGCACTGACCAACGCCGACCCGTTGTGCGTTGAAGCTTTTGATACGTTTCTTGGCTTATTAGGCAGTTACTGCGGCGATCTGGCGTTGATCTTCGGTGCCAGAGGTGGTGTTTATCTGGGGGGGGGTATTTTGCCAAAAATTCAGCCGCACATTGCCGACAGTCAGTTCTTAACCCGTTTTATGAATAAAGGGTTGATGCGTAAACTGGTCAAAGAAGTGCCAGTGCAGTTAATCACTCACCGCCAACCCGCATTTATTGGTGCCGCCGCTTGGTTAAACGACCACCTTAATACCATTTACCCACAGGATACGAAATAATGACTTTAGATATTAGACAGATCATGGACGCAAGTCCGGTTATGCCTGTGCTGGTGATTAAACAACTTGAACACGCAGTACCATTGGCACAAGCCCTGTATAACGGTGGTCTTAAAGTGCTTGAAATTACTTTACGTACCTCGGTTGCTCTTGACGCTATCGCAGCGATTAAAGCCGCATTACCTGACGCAATTGTTGGCGCTGGTACGGTTATCGACAGTGATACATTAATGGCTGCTGAGCGTGCTGGGGCGCAGTTTTTTGTCAGCCCAGGGACTAATGACTCGTTGCTGGCGGCGGCCAAATACAGTCAACTGCCGTTGTTGCCAGGTGTTGCCACACCCAGCGAAGCGATGCGTCTTTATGATCAAGGTTTTACGGCATTGAAATTTTTCCCGGCAGAAGCGGCCGGTGGCGTTGCTATGCTCAAATCCATTGGTGGCCCTTTACCGCAACTGGACTTTTGTCCGACCGGTGGCATTAACCCGTTGAATGCTGCCGATTACCTGGCATTGGATAACGTCCGTTGTGTGGGGGGCAGTTGGATGGCACCACAAGAGCTGGTTGAAGCCCAACAGTGGCAAGCTATTGAAGATATGGCCCGGGTTGCTGCTAACTTAAGACAACGTTAATCGGCTGAGTTTTTTTTGCTTACTCACTCTTTCGACTAGGAGCTTGTCCGACAATAACAAAAATCAAGCGCTTTAAAATACACGTTTTTACTGGAGAATAAGACATGACAATACGAATTGCTATTAACGGTTATGGGCGGATTGGTCGCAATATCTTGCGCGCACTGTACGAATCAGATTATCGTTCACAGGTGCAAATTGTTGCGATCAACGATTTGGCCGACGTCAAATTGATAAATCATCTGACCAAGTTCGACTCTGTTCACGGTCGTTTCAATGCCGATGTCGGCTTAGCGGATAACACGTTACTGGTTAACGGTGATGTGATTGAATTACTCCAGGAGCGTAACCCGGCAGATTTACCGTGGAAAGCACTGGATGTTGACGTTGTTATGGAATGTACTGGCTTTTTCACCCAGCGAGAGCAAGCTCAGGGGCATATCGATGCCGGTGCTGGTAAAGTGATTGTTTCGGCCCCAGGTAAAGACATGGATGCGACCATTGTTCATGGCGTTAACGATAACGTATTAACAGCCGATCACCAGATTATTTCGAATGCGTCGTGTACGACTAATTGTTTAGCCCCGGTTGCCAAAATATTAAATGACCTGGTCGGTATCGAAGCAGGCAGTATGACTACTATTCATGCGATTACCAATGATCAAAGTATCACCGATGTAAGCCACAGCGATTTATACCGTGCCCGTTGCGCATCATTATCGATGATCCCAACTCAAACCGGTGCAGCCAAAGCAGTGGGTTTGGTATTGCCAGAGTTAGCAGGCAAGCTTGACGGTATGGCCGTACGCGTTCCTACGGTTAACGTCTCTATGGTTGATTTGACCTTTTATGCCGGGCGCGAAACGTCGGTTGAAGAAATCAATCAAGCCATGGAAAAAGCCGCCCAGGTTAACTCAAAGGTCTTGGGTTACAATGACTTACCGTTAGTTTCTATTGACTTTAACCACAACCCGGCGTCATCAACCTTTGATGCTGCACAAACCCGGGTAAATGGCCGTTTGGTCAAGGTGATGGCCTGGTATGACAACGAATGGGGTTTTGCTAACCGGATGATTGACAACGCTATCGCGCTGATGGCTTGTGCTCAGGCGCAAACAGAAGTGGCTGCTTGAAAGAAATGATTGGTGACTTTGTAGGCGTGGTCTTGCACTGCCTCTAGCGGTTTTTAGATGTTCTTTAACTTAACCACCGGAATGATTTTGTTTTTTAAAATAAAAGCTTATTGACCACAGCGGCACAGAGGACACAGAGAAAAGCGAATGACCCTAAATTCATTGCTTTTTGTTTGGTTTTGACCTTCTCTGTGCTCTTTGTGCCTCTGTGGTGATGAAAAAGAACCAAGCACGACGTGTTGAAAGATCTCATTAACATTTTCATTGGGTAATAAGGTTTAAAATTAATGAGTTTTGTGGTGAGTTAGATGCAATTAAGCGGCAGGGTTTATTTGTGCCTTATGAATGTTTGATGGGGAAGGAGACGCTAACGAACATAAAAAAACCTTGATTGTACATAGTGTTAACTCTCTGCTAATATCCAAGGGAAGCCAGACTATTCCTACTTATAAAGAGCGGTAATGAAAGCTAATTCCATAGACATAGCTTATCGTGCCGGGGTGTCGCAATCGACAGTTTCCCGGGCGTTGCGCAACAGCCCGTTGGTCAATCAAAAAACCCGCGAAAAAATTCAGGCAATCGCCAAAGAACTCAACTACAAAGTCGACAAAAACGCCAGTAATCTGCGTTTGCAAAGCAGTGCCACTATCGCGCTGTTATTATTTGAAGACCCAACCAGCGATGACTCATTAATTAATCCCTTCTTTTTATCCATGTTAGGCAGTATCACCCGGGCTTGTGCCGGTAGTGGTTATGATCTGCTGGTTTCATTTCAGCAAATGAACGCCGATTGGCACGCCGATTTTGAAGATAGTAATAAAGCCGATGGTATTATCCTGCTTGGTTACGGTGATTTCGAGGATTATAAAGACAAGTTACAGCGACTTATTGAACGGGGAACTCGCTTTGTCCGTTGGGGTGCCGAAATTCCAGATCAGCCAGTGATCTCCATCGGTTGCAGCAATATTGATGCGGGCCATAAAATCACCCGTTATCTGGCTGATAAAGGGCGCAAAAAAATGGCCTTTTTGGGTGGCGCAGACAGTCACTCACCAGAGTTTTGGGACAGGTACCGAGGCCATTGCAAAGCCCTGGAAGAAGCCGGACTTGAAGTTAACAACAAACTACAATTTGATGCCGTCAGCACCGAAGAGTCGGGCTACGAGGCCGCTAACCGCCTGATTGATTTAAACAAACCCTTCGATACCATATTTGCCGCCAGTGACTTAATTGCCATCGGTGCCATCAGAGCATTAAAAGAAAACTACATTCGCGTCCCACAAGATGTAGCGGTGGTTGGTTTTGACAACATCGCCACCGCATCCAGCGTCACCCCACCGCTAACGACCATGAAACAAGACACCGTTAAAGCGGGCGAATTGCTGGTATCAAACTTATTGAAGATGATCGAAGGAGAAGAGGTCGAATCGGTGCAAATGCAAGCCGAGTTAGTGATTAGGGAAAGCTGCGGAGATTAAGTATTTGGTGTGTTGGAAGGTTTTAGTGTCCGCTTCTTTCATTATCAGATGCTCGCCACTGGCATTAGTGGCTCTAAATATTAATTTTGTGCGCGAGCAATGAAGGTTTTTTTAATAGTCGATTAATTTGACTTGTTTTCCAATAGGTTTGAACTTTGACTCTTATATACTAAAGTTTCAACCGTTGTGTTGTATGTTTCTTTCATTTCCGTAGCGACTTGCTTATGAACTTGTTCTAACTCCATATCAAATTCTACGAGTGTGTCCTCGAATCCTTTTTTAAGCTGTTTCAGAACAGGAATAGAATCAATAACTGACCATGAGGTGTTTTTTATGAAGCTCTTCAAGAACTCCCAACTAGCCATAGTTGAAAAGTATGAACCTGATTTGTTTTGCTTTAACAGGGAAATTAACTGCTTTAGGCTTGTAGCTACCTTAATGCTGTCAATTTCACCAGAATCAATCATCTGTTCTAATAAATCAATGAGAATTGAAAACAACTCGGGCAACTTACTTTCTATACGATACCTTTCATAGATTTCATCAAAGTCGAAGGAAGTATGTACTGTCGATTGGTTAGTAAACCACTTGTGAGCTTCTATGCTTGGCTTCAGCCCTACCAAATGATCAATGAACTGTCTAGCTACAGGCGGATTAGAAGTATGGCTATGGGTATATTTATACCAATGGCACTTTGTACTTAATTAGTTAAGAC
>JBLHHD010000044.1:0-11538 GCA_047614605.1 Alteromonadaceae bacterium | reverse complement strand
TCGGGTGACAAGCAAGTCAGATTAACCACCTGTCCTTCAACCCGCTCCTTGGCTAAAGAGCCGTGCATATTGGCGATCACAAAGCAGCCGGTAAGTTGTGCCCTGATGTCATTGGGCAACACTGCCGGTGCCTGAACCCTGATCAGTAACGGCTCTGGATTGGCCATGGCCCCTTCACTGGTATAGGCTTCAATGCCATGCAGCAATTGGGCTTCCATAAAGCCCGGGGCGAGATAAAAACTTTTTTGCTTTTTTACCTGGGGTTTCTCCTGTTGTTCCTTGCCTACGCTGTGCCCTACCCCGCCGATAATTTCCTCTTTGATTGGGGGCTGCGTAACCACGGGCTGCGGCAAGGGCTGATAACCCGGCGGTGGCTGATAGTTTGGCGCAGACGGGTAACCCCGGGGATGTTCGCTGGCCGCTGTCATTTCAATGGGCGCTGGATCATTCTTGGTGTTTTTCAGCCGACTCAATTCTTTCTGGATGGCCGGTAACACCTCTTCAAGCACTGAGACCCGCTGGTTTTGCTCGCCAATCAGGTCATTTTGCTGTTTCAGGTCTGATTTAACCTTTTCCTGGATATCATCCTTGAGTAAGTCACCACCGAGGTTAAGGCTACGTTTGACCGTCGCGACCACCTCAGTACCGCGCCTTTGGGCCTCGCCACTGCCGTAATAGGACAGTAAAATTAGCAGCAATACTCCGCCACCGGCACCAAATTTCACCAGCTTTTGGCGGGTCGCCGAGCGGCTGTTTTGCCACCCTTGTGTGATGGCTTGTTTGATTTTGTTCATCAGTTGGTTGCCGCCTCAACGATAAAGACCCGGGCCATTTGCCCGGCTTTGACACTCAGCGGTTCGACGGTGACCTGCAACATTGACGTTGACAGTGCTTTTTGGACAAAACGCCGTTCATCAAGGTATTGGTTGCGGTAGGATTTGATCAGGTATTCCTTTAACCGCAGGCCGATACCATCGACTTTAATGGTCCTGACCAGTGCTATATCGGCGTCTTTGATCAGCTGCCTGTCCCATACCAGCTTTGCTGTGGGCGTCACTCTGAAATTTGCCGGCAAGTCATCTTTTAAGGCACTCATTGACAGGTAGATCCCCTGGCGCTCAATCGGCATATCGCCCATTAATTTGACGTTGGCCTGGTAACGTTTATCCAGGCTGTCACCAAGGTAAATGACCTGGGCGGGCACGTCTTCTGGGCTGGCGAGCAGGGTATACGCCAAGCCGTCGCAGATAAAATGAAATTCGGCCCGCTTGCTGACGTATTGCATCGCCTGGCCTTTTTTGAGGATCGGAAATTTGATGAAGCCATGTTTGCCGACCAGTGGCACTTGCTGGATTTTATCGGTGGAGAAAAAGACGTCATTCATGTCGCCGTTGACACAAACCACCCGGTTAGCGTCGGTATTGGACAGGCTGACACTGGCGACCACTTCTGGCCTAACGGTTTGTGCCATCGTTTGGGTGGCAAACAGCAGTACCAGCGGTAACAGTTTATTGCTCATCAAGGTGACCACCGGAGGGTGAGATTTCTTTGATATCCATGATCCAGAAGCGCCCGCCTTCTATCACAAAGGCAATTTCATAGGTCAGCCGGGTTTTTCTGGTGACGGTATCACCTACGAGGCGTTTTCTACTGGCATCAATGAGTAGGGTATTGCCCTCGATACTGATCGCCTTGTTGCCGTTGATCTCAATCACATAAGAGATATTGGGGTAGCGCTCGACCTCTTTGGCCAGAGTATTAAAGTGACCGACAAACGCGCCGTAGCTGGTCGGGTGGATCATCATCAATACTTCCTTAAGCTGATCCCGGGCATTGGCCGCCGTCATGTTGCCAACCAAAAAGGTGGTGTAACGGGCCATGCGATAAAGGTATTTGTCACCGGCGCTGGTATTGGTCAGCTCGAACATGACTTCACCATCAGGAGAGATCAGCACCACGGTTCTGGCATCCAGTGCCTTTTGCAGCATGATGGAGTTAAACGCTGACCACATCACCATAGCAATCATCGCGATGCGCAGCACTTTGTTTTCACCAAAAATATTGGCCCCTTCCTGCACGTATAGGCCGAGCGTTGCCCGGCTAACGGGTTTATCCTGATCGATCACTAGATTATTCCTTAAATTTGCTGGTGATCGGCAGCGGATAACCTGTCAACTGAACGAACCCGGCCTTGTAGAGCAGGTGCTGAAAATATCCCCGGGATTGTTTGCGTTTGTAAGGTATAAACAAGGCAGGACCAACAATCAGCAATAACCACATCAGCCCGCCAAACGTCATGGACGCGAGATAAAACATCACGATGATGATCACTTCGTTGACGTCAAACCAGAGGATCTGCAGTGGTTTATGGATATAACGGGGCATTCTGGCCTGCATATTACACCAGTGCGCCGAGTGAGGTGGTAATGCTGTCAGCTTTAAGCACGGCACTGGACGCCAGAACCCCCATACCTGCCAGTTTCCAGTCACTGCTCATTTTGGTGGCCGAATAGACAATGCCAAATATGCCGCCGACAAAACCCGGCGCTCCCTTGAGAATGTCGTTTACGCCTATATCATACAAATCATAGGCAAAAGAACCGGAGGTCGGTGCGGTGATTGCATTGACGCCAAAGGGTAATAAAGCGCCGATGGCGATGAGCACAAGCCACAGGCGTTTGTCGTTGTATAGTGTGTCAAAAGCCGAGTGCGAACAGTGGGCGACGAGGATATTTCTTCGTGCCCGGGAAGCGCCGATACGCTCTAATAAGTCTTTTACCATGTTATATCTACTTGCTCTGCTGTTAGGTTAAAGTTGCAAATAATTCTTCACCGCTGGGGCAAAGCCGAGGATGAGTTGACCATCAATAATAAATGACGGGGTTCCGCGTATCCCTGCCGATTGTGCTGCTTTGGCGTGTGCCAATAACGTCTGTTTACCTTCTTCGCAGTTAAGGTAGTGTTCGGGGTTGATGCCCTGGTAGATGCTTTGCATGGCAGCCGCTTGATCTGGCGAGCATAAAATATGCATGGCTTTTTGTTGGGCATCCGCCGAATAAGCAACATCAAAGAAAACCTGTCTGCGCAGTGGTTTTACTTTGTTTGCGTCGTTGGCAAAGCGGTCAAAGGCTTTGCAATAACCGCAGTTGGGGCTGGTGAATTCGATCACTGACTGTTTGGCCTCGTTAGATCCAATGTTCAGTGCCAAATCGAGCGGCAGGTCGGTTTGAAGTGCCGCTACATCCTCTTCAAGCGCTGTGCTGGTCAGGTTTTTTCCCGTCTTGTCGTAAAACTCACCCATCAATAACAGCGTTTTGCCCGGATGAAAGTAGACAATGGAGCCACCTGCATTGATCTCAAATAAGCCTTCTACCGGTCCGGGTTTAAAAGAGCTAAAACGCAGCTTTTTAAATGTGGCCTGGAGCTTGGTTTGGGCTGCTTCAACGGCTTTATCCTGTGCTGCTTTTTTGGCAGTTGGGTTTAAAACTTCGTCAGTTTTCTCGGTTGCCGTTGCGCCACTTATCCCACCAAGTAACAGTAAAGCTGGCAGTAAGCCCCTGCTATATTTTTTCATTTAATCCGACTCTCCAACCTTTGTTTAATCAATGACTGGTCAATATGCATCGACCTGCCAAGCGTTGTTTGACTCTGTGGCGCTGTTCGCGAACTAAAGTTCAGCCATTGGGTCGGTACCGAGACAAACCTACCATTTTGGTATATCACGGTTATTTTGGCGTTTGATCCTATGTCAGGCTCACCCTTGAACCCGACATTTTGGGCAACGTCCATTTTCATGTTGCCACCAGAAACATCGCCAGCACTTGTGGTGCTGTTGAGTAATAAAATCATCGTCAATAACAATACCATGTATCTACTCATACACTTTCGGGTCCATTTTATTTGCTTGAGTTTGATATAACCCCGCCCGAAAGATATTAGCACTACTAATATGGTTGGCTGATTTTAAGATGTAAAGAAATATACACATTAATATAAATAAAGTCCAATTTAATTTCTACAAATGTAGTTAATTCTGTTTATTAATGGGCTGACAGTTCGCCTTTTTCAATGTATAATATAATACACCAAAATCAACACGCACAATAGAGTAAAAACGATGTCTGATCCTGCTGTTACATTACCTCCTTTTTTCACTACTGGTTTAGCGGTGCAAGTTGCCGCACAAGGTGGGATAACCTGCAATGCACCTGGTTATCATCATTTTGAACCGCTTAGTACCACCGATAAAGTGGCACAATTTTTTTTAACCCACTATCACCCTCAGGCTGCTCACGACCAGCAAGTGATTGATGAATTTGACCAAGACTGTATTGCCACCTTGTTTACTGATGGCGGCATTATTCCTCATGAAACCGTAAAGGACTGGTTGTACTTTCGCGGATTTAAGAATGACCTGGTACTTGCCTGATTGACTAATCCGGTGTTTTGTCCTCTTCAGCCGCTAAACTAACAATGGAGCGGAACAATTGAGCTGTTTTTTGTAAAGCGGCTCGTTCTTCTCCTTTACGCTCAAAGGATAACTTGCTCAGCAGTTCAGCCAGGGCCACCAATTCAGCCGGTTCAGGTAAGTCTGTTTTATCGACCATGCTTTTCTCCTTAATGGATGGCGGTTACGCTAAACCCGTTAGTGATCAGCAACAGAGCAATGGCATTTTTGACCGACAAATTCCATTCGCCACCAATTGTGGTCTTGGTCATTATCTTTACCATCCGGTGCGAGTTGTATGAGTAACCTCGGTTCACCCTCAGCACGGTAAAACATAAAGCTTAAATAACCCAACGAATCCACTTCTTGATGAGAAGAGACCGCCAATGTGCTCTTAATACGGCTTATCTCGGTGGGTCGCATGTTATCCAGCCAGTTTTTATTACTGAGAAAATCAACGCAGTAGGCTAATAAATCAGTGGCTGGCTGGGCGCTTTTTTCAAAGGCTATATGGTACTGGTAACCGTTATATTGACCCACCCAAGTGTTGTCATCATTGTTGTAGAGCATCAACCCAAGTGTTGAATAGGTAAATTGTGTCTGAATATCGGCTGTTTTATCGGTTATTTGTGAAGAAGCTGTCATGGTTCTATCCTGTTAATATCAGCTAAGGGTTACGGCATGGTTGGTCAGGTAGTTTTGTGTATCGAAGCCCAGCTCACTGAGTAAAGTGATCAGCTTTTGTTGGCGAACCTGGTTAATATTAAGGTTTTCAGCGGTTGTGTTGTCGGTCTGATAAACCGGACTTAAGTTGCACAATAGTCGGTTTTTTTCTTCGCCACTCTGGATGTTGGCATAATCCCATCTTAACAGGGTGACCGCTGCCACTTTTGGTCTGGATTGGTAGACAGAAGGCTGAATGGGCAGCAACCGAGCTTTATACTGTTGAATAAAATGCTCAAACCCCTTTACTTTTTTCTGACCTGTATGGGTAATATAGGCCCAAGCCAGCGATAACAGCGCTTTTTTAATGGCTGGTTGCTCAGCCAATTGTGCAGCGGTTAAAGGGGGTGCTCTGTGAAAGATAATATTGCCTGCGGCCCAATAGTCTTCGCTTGGTTTGCTAAAATCTATGTGGTCAACCCAGTTAGTTTCATTTGACTGGTTTAGATCTTGTTCATTAACTGATGCGGTATTACGCCCGAGCTGCCTGAGTATGTTATCAATCATACGTCGTTTGGTTTCTTGCGGCAGCTGCGTAATATCATAAATTTTTCGTGGCCCACCTATTCCAGTTTTCTCTGTAAACGGCCATTGATGTTCTTTACTTAATCTATGTATGGTTCTTTTACTACGCTGGAGTACATTGGCAAGTTGGTAGGCTGTCATTTTCATTTTATTTATTCTTCGCCATATCGGGTAGGTTTACGGTTTTACCGGTGATTGAATGTTGATTAAGGACTTGTATTAATGTCAGCAGGTGGTGTTTGTTCGATAGCGATACCTGATCGTTATCAGACACGCAGGTCGCACAATCTGATATCAGCACTGCCATTGGCAGTTTTGCTAAAACGGCTGTTTGCTTATCATCAACATAATTTAGGAGTAACAGTCCGGTGCAGCCCAGAGCAATTAAAAAGGTTGGCTTTTTCATCATAGCAACGGGCCTCGGTTATTAGCGGTAGTTGACTTGGCAGTTAAAGTGCCATAATTTCTTGTAATGCGACTGCCGGGTCTTTTTTTAGCGTTTGGCAGTAAAAGATAAATTCGCCAACATCCATCCGACGGTTTTGTTGTTCAATTTTGCCGATAAAACTATGCGCGATACCTAACTCGTCTGCTAATGCCCGCATGGTGTAATTAGCATTTTTACGCTGCTCAATTAAATAGACAGCCATTTTTTCGTTGGTTTGTTTTGCCTGTGTTTTCATCGTTGTTTGCTCAGCCACGTTTCTTACCTCTGTTTAATGGTTTATCGAATGTGTCTATAAGGTGCGTTCCCCTCAAAGAACATCATAATATATGATCAACACTCATAAATAAACCATTTAGATCATGATTTATGATCTTTATTTCTAATTTAGGTTGAAAAATCCTATTTATTTAAATTATCTCGAAATGAATTACTTGAATCCAAGTTATAATCAAGCGCGAATTTAATTAAATAACGAATAGTAGGCGAGTAATGGTATTAGCAGCACATAACAGCAGTGCCGATACGGTGGTTAACATCAATGAGATGAGCAAGGAGCAGCGTAAGGGTTATGTCGGCACAATAATTGATAGAATGATGTTAGCGTATGGGGTCAAAACAAAAAAGGAATTGGCGGCGATGCTTGGCTGTGTTGCCCACACCCCAAGCAACTGGACTTCGCAAGCCACTATTCCCTGGCTAATGCTTGATAAATGTCATCATCAAACCGGCATTTCTATGGATTGGTTGTTGTACGGCATGATTGATATGCAACTGAGTAAAGCCCAGGCGGTGTCCATTAAAGATCTCATTGGTGAGGTGTTTGTTGATGCGCAACATTATCAACTGATTACGCCACGACAACCCGGGGCGATGAAGTGGCTTATGACAGCTCTTGAAAATAAGTTGCTGAAACTCCTACAGGTCACCTTTAGTTGAGTTGCCTATTATTAAGTCACGTTATATGAATATCAGCTATGGTATTATCTCTTGGTTCGGGTAAAATAGCCGCTGTTGCCATATGGGCAGCAAAGACAGTGCCCATCCAGCAATTCACAGCGAATGCGGGCGTCTGAATGATCACCAGATAACGCATTGATACGTGAGGCTGTATGTCATCTTCTAAAAGTAATGAGATTAAAATACCCCCCTATGTTCAGGATCAATCTGATGCCCAAAGAAAAGCTTATGTGCATGTGTTGACTGAACGAATGATGGAAGCTTATAAGGTATCCAAGAAAAAAGACCTGGCCGAATCACTTCATTGTGCACCAAATACCCTGAGCAACTGGATAACCCAAGGTACCGTTCCCTGGCCGATGATCGACAGATGCCATTGCGATACGGGTGTGCCTGTCGATTGGTTGCTGTATGGCAAAACCAGTATCACCTATAGCATCGAACAGGTAAACCAGCTCAAAGCGTTGGTGTCAAACATTCTGACTAACGGCGTCGAATATGATGTGATAGCCCAACAGCAACCCAATGGTATTGCCACCCTGACACATAAGTTCGAGAAAGAACTACTAAAAATGTTTACACACGATTAAAGTCCGGTAAATGGTAGGTTATTTACCAATCCCCCTCAAATGACTGATGGCTAACGCTTTTTGCCATCGTTCCAAATAAACTATACGCTACCCAGTAACAGCTTATCCCCTGAAATTGTGGATAAGTCGAGTTTCCATTAACTCTTAATACTCTTGGGGGTTGGTCTCTTCAGTAAACAGCCTGAGTAACCCCGCCGATTTTTGTAATCCAGCTTTATAGTCTTTATTAATTTCCTGATTAGCTAAATCATCGAGCATATTAACCAGCCTATTTAATTCATCCTTGCTTATTAGCGACCGCTTTATAGGGGTGAAATTAATGTGGTAACCCAACTTTGATCGGTTCATGATGATCTTTTCAGCTCCCGCCAGCTGCATAAGTTTTTTTCTCAATGACGAGATCAGGTTATAAATCACGGAAATACTTGCCGTGGGCTCCGAGACTGGGTATATCGCCTCCAGTAATTTTTCTATTGATACCCAATTACCCTGCGGGCTGTTGACCAAAACGTCCAGGATGCGTTTTTCTCTCACCAAAAGCACTAAAAATAAATCCCGATTTAAGTGTTCAATCAGGCTCTTATCAGGATCATAAATAATGCTTTGCGATAACCTATATAGCTTACTCATTAACCAAAAATCTCCATTACTATCGATAGAATCTTGTATGGGACGAACTACAAAATGTCTTAATTTTCTCTTAATAAAATTTTATTTAAAGATTTAATTCGATATTTAACATTATTTTATGAGTTTATTGAAGTAAATTATCACAAAATTAGTTTTTTGTTAGGAATTAAATTTTTATTTTAATAATAATGCTCCCTATCAATTTTACAGAACGTTTGGAAGATAAAATGCTAGCCACAACACAAATTTGCCACTGGGACTTTGGATCAAATTTTTTAGCAGGGATATCAGTAGGGGATCAACAAATACCAGCAGTTGATTTGGCGCCCGCATTTTATATTAATGCGGTGCTTGCTCAAATTGAGCTACGTACCGGTTGCTTAATATTGGCTGGTGAATGGTTTCTTAACAAGACACCGAATGGGGCTTTCTTTTTGGTGCTTAACTCGCCATTGCTCGTTAATCATTGCAAAGGCTTAAGTGCGACGCCAGAGGTTGTTGGTATCCTCTGTTCGCTTGATGTATTGCAGTCTTTGTCGAATGATCTTGGTGGTCTGTGGCCAGGTTATTATCAAAATTTGCAGTCATTTGTGGATCACAGTGCAATAACTCCCTCAAAAGGTAGCTTCGAGTAGGGGTTTTATGACTAATTGAGGTTGTTTGTACTGCATTCTAATATTTTTGTTGATCAATCTAGTTTGATCATTTACAGTTGAAGTTACGGTATTTTTGATCATATGTGTCTATCACTATTAATGATGGCACTTATGGTATTCGAGGCGATAAGCCCTGCCAACGGGTGAACACAATTTTACGGTGTTGAGTTGGACTGACTAAACCAGACAAACTAAAAAGCAGAGATAAGAATATAAAATGTAGTACGAAGATTAATTAAGGCTCTTATAAGCCAAAAAACAAAAGCTGGAACACATCCCAAAAAGCGACAAAACTTCAATGATGTATACCAGCCCACACAACCACGACTAAAAGCCGATGGTTAACCCTACGATACAAAGAAACGATAGAATTTTTGTTTAGAAGTTACAGAATCTGTAACATCTGAGTAAATTCTAGCGTTACTGGGGTTGTGGGTCAAGGTTGTTTTCTCTTTTTTTAGAGGTTTATACGAAAACAACGACTAATAACAATGGATAACACAACTGAAACGCTATGAATACGCTAATTAACTTTGAAAATTACTGCTGTACAGGCTTTTTGTATAAGAGGGTGTGCGGTAAAATACGCTATATCCCGTTAGGGTTAGTCAGGTTGTTTTTCCAATGACTAATGCCGAACGTCAATTTGATGAGCCATCGTTACTCACCCTGTTAGGGTTTGGTAATGAACAGAATCTGCGCTATGGGTGGTTGCCCAAATCGGATACTACTAAGTGGTTTCCGATAGGCCAGCATGAAAAGAAGCAGACAAAGACGGCGCAAGACTTCCGTAATATTGTTGATCAGAACACTGACAAGGATATTTACTTTAGTCCCAACGAGTTCTTTACCTGGCGAAACACCAAACAAATTTCTTTGCTTCATGCCAATTACATCGAAATTGACACAACGGGTCACACTACGCTGTCACTTGAAGAAGAAAAGATCGTTATCAACGAAGTTTTCATCCAGTTGCTTGATGCGGACATCCCCTACCCTTCGGGCATGGTTCGTTCGGGCAGTGGCGGCATTCACTTATACTGGATATATGAACCAGTTAAAGCTTATAGCTACGTTGTCAGTGCCTGGAAGCAAATCACCCAGAAAATTGTTAATTCGCTCAGTGGCGGAAAACTATGGCACGTTGATATTAGCGCCAGTATTGATGCCTCTAGGGTATTACGGTTTCCGGGTAGCCAACACACCAAATCTCAAAGAAAAGTCACAGAGCAAGTATTTGACATTGAACCCTATCGCTTTACCTCACTGATTAAGAGCTTTGGCCTTGAGCATCTGTTAGAGAAGAAAGTTTACAATATCCCTGACCTTGCCAAGCAGCCCAAACCTTCAAACACAACCTTAAAACAACAAAGACAAGCCACCGGTAAGCACAATATTAAAACCTGGTGGGCCACTATCTATTTTCACATCGTTAGCCGGGGGCGTAATAAAGGTTTTAAAGTTGGCCAGCGAGATTACGCCGCTTTTATCTTGTTTGTTGCACTGAGGCACATCAGAGCCGATATCGCATCAGCCCGTAAAGAGATTGAACAGCTCAATGATGAGTTTATTCACTTAACTAGTGCTGAGCTTGCCACCTACTTAAAGACTGCTCAGACAACTGAGTACAAATATAGAAAAGAAACCCTGGCGAATTACTTGTCGAGCAACCTGGGCATGGATACTTCATTTTTATTTTCGACCGGCAACAAGGTGCGCTTATCACCTGCCCTACGAAAAGAGAAATTGAGTGACGGTGCCAAGGCTACAGCGACATCAAGACGCCACAAGACACTGGCTCGCATTAAACAGGCATATACCGCTGGTGCAACGCAAAAGGCCATCGCAACAATCACTAAATTATCAGAAAGAACGATCAGACGATATTGGCAACTCATTAACCCTTTTTACGCGGACATTAGCCTATCTTCTATATAGTCCGGCCTTAGGTTGGTGTCCTTATGTTTAAAAAGGTTGAGAGTTTATGAGCAAAGCGAATGCCTTTATAGCGCGGACTCGAAGAGGTCGTAAGACAAGGTAAGTCATTGAGGTGCTTTGCACCGACATCCTTATTGCGGGGTTCCCGTAGGGGGGTTAAATTGTTCTAAGATCATTATGTTTTTAATATATGCAGAGGTTGCGTAGCAGCATCACTAGAGCTTAAAAACAATATCATACGTTGCCTGTTCACCAAACCTATAACGGAGCCAAATTTCGCTCGTATTTTATTTAGGTTTAATTGTGGAAAAGTAATTAAATTGGTTTACCAATACAACTTGGGGTTCTTTGACTAAAACTTGTGTAGCCTTTTATATCACTGGTACCAACCCTGGCATTAACCCATTTTCCTTCTCACAGTCTCAACTTATTAAAATTTCATGAGTTTATAAGACTATGATTAATGAGATGAGTTAATAAGACAAATAGACCCAGTGTTTTAGTGGTTGGCCCAAATGAATTGAACCGTCTCATCAAACGCTCGTTTTTTGAGACTATCATTCACTTCAATCGACATACTTAAAATCAAAGACTTGTGCCGTTGGTGCCTATTTCAATAGAATG
>JBLHHD010000043.1:0-11874 GCA_047614605.1 Alteromonadaceae bacterium | reverse complement strand
AGTGGATAAGTGGATAAGTGGGGTCAGAGCCCAATTCAAAAAGACAAATTGGGGTCTGACCCTAAAATATTACCCAAAATATGAGTTTTCGTCACATGACGTTCGTCACCCAAGATGTTAAGTACAAATAGCTTTTCGGCCAAGGTTTTGCAATGTTTCATTCGTGCTGCCATCAGTGTCGTTGCCTGATAATCGATAAAGATAAAGTCAGCTTCTTTGCCTACAGCGAAGTTGCCAATTTTGTCCGCCAAATCCAGCGCCACTGCACCGCCTAATGTCGCCAAATAAAACGCTTTAAACGGGGTAAGTTTTTCACCGCGTAGTTGCTGAATTTTATAGGCTTCGTTCATGCTTTTAAGAATTGAAAAGCTGGTACCCGCACCGACATCAGTGCCCATACCCACATTTACATCAAATGCCTCGGCTTGTTTGAGGTTAAATAAGCCACTGCCCAAAAACAAGTTGGAGGTTGGACAAAAAGCGATTGCCGATTCGCTTTGCCCCAAACGCCGACACTCGTCATCGTGCAGGTGTACTCCGTGGGCAAAAATACTGCGTCTGCCCAGCAAACCACTTTGATCATACACGTCGAGATAATTTTTACTGTCGGGAAAAAGCTCGCTAACCCACTGTATTTCTTGCTTGTTTTCAGCCAGATGGGTATGCATATAAACATCTGGGTATAACTTTAATAACTCCCCCGCTTTATCGAGCTGTGCTTTGGAGCAAGTAGGCGCAAATCGGGGGGTTACCGCATAATGCAATCGGCCCTTGTTATGCCACTTTTCAATCAGGGCTTTAGAGTCATCAAAACCACTTTGAGCAGTATCCGATAAATCTGCCGGACAGTTTTGGTCCATTAGCACCTTGCCGCAAATCATTCGCAGCTTTTTTGCCTGGGCGACACTAAAAAAGGCATCTACCGAGCTTTTGTGTACAGTACCAAACACCAACGCGGTGGTCGTGCCTGCATCAAGCAATTGGTCGATAAAAAACGCTGCCGCTTCACGGGCATAATCTTCATCAGCAAACTTGCGCTCAGTAGGGTAAGTATAATTTTCTAACCACTGCAATAACTGCTCACCATAGGAGGCGATCATTTCGCTTTGTGGATAATGAATGTGAGTATCAATAAACCCCGGCACCATAATGCCATGGGTATAATGAGTCACCTCGACATCATCGGCTAATGTGGCCAACAATGCTGGCGCTTCACCAAGCGCTTTTATTAGGCCATTTTCGATCACCAGCAAACCATCTTGCAGGTATTGATAACAGGCTGCTAATTCGGTTTCATTGTTTGCCTTGCCCGGATCGGCCAAAAAATGCAACAACTCACCACGATAAACCTTTAATCCCAAATTACACCTCAGCCAAATCAATTACCAGCGACCCATCCAATGTCACTACATCACAGTTATCCCCATCACCACCCCGGTCGATGACCATAAAGTCACTGGAGTGGTTTAACGCCAAACAGTAATGGTGCCAAGTGCCCGGGTGATAATTCACCCCTTGTGAGGCACCCGCTAAAAAGGCTTCAATCAACTCAACGTTAAATTCACCCGGCGGAGCCACTACCACCAAATAGGACTGATGGCTTAGCGGCATAAATGCCTGACTGCCCAAAGGATGGCGTTCCATCATTTTAATGCCAATCGGTTGGGGCAAAGGGTTTGAGCGAAAAATATTCACCAGTGTATGACCGCTTTTTGCGTTCACATCAACCTTTGCCAGGTCATGGTAACGCTCAGTATTACCGTCATTAATCGAGTAATGATTGGCTCTGTCATTCGCTTCAATAACATCACCAAACACAGCAAAACCTTCTTGGGTTAGCGGTTTAACTACCAATTTTGTACTTGTCATCAATTAACTGCCCCGGTAGGTTGAATAACCAAATGCCGTTAATAACAGCGGAATATGATAGTGGTTGCCACTGTCATCCAGCTCAAAAACGATATCGACATAGGGGTAAAAACCCACCTCTTTATTGCTGTCAAAATAGCGCTTAGTGGCAAAATGCATCCGGTAAATACCGCCAGCCAGCTTAACGTTATCGTCAAGTAAACCCGCAATTCGACCGTCTTGATTGGTTATGCCACCAGCAAGTTCGTTCCAGCCATCAGCCGTTTGGGCAAACAGGGTAATGGGCAAATTGGCTGCTGGGCTACCTCTGGTGGTATCCAGTACGTGAGTGGTGATTTGACTCATGCTGTTTTCTCCAAAATCATTTTCGCCAGGCGAATATGGAATATTTTACGTTGCTCTTCAGCGGCATTACGCACCTCAGTTGACCGGTCGTTGGGCAATCTTGATTGCAACAACGCCAGCATCTGCCCGGCACTTTTACCGGTGGCACAAACAATAAAGATAAAACCAAATTGGCTTAAATAATCTTTATTGCCCTGACTAAGGGCGGTTAATTCGTCTTCGTTGGCTTGTTTAACTTCGCTTTGTTCACCTCGGGCCAGGGCTTTGGTATTGGAGTATTTGGCCCGCAGGCTTTTCATATTGCCAATTTGTGGGTGACCTTCAAAGGCTTGTAAATAATCGGTTTCATTCAATCCTCGCCAATTCATATCTGCTGCCCGTTCAAGCAAGGAGACATTGGTATAAGGTCGCCCCGTTGCGACTTTTTCGGCCCAACTGGTACTGGTGCAGCATTGTAGTAAGGCGTAAGTCGCGTCAACGTCACTCAGTTGGTTAAATTCGTCCAGTTTCATTTAATCTTTCCTCATATAGCCGAAGACTCGCATCCGGCTGACACCGCCATCAGGGAAAATACTTAGCCTTACATGGGTAAAGGTTTGCCCTGGTGGGGCAACAATCTCTTTACTAAACTGGTGCTCACGGTGGGCATACAATTTGGTTTGGTTGATAATTGGCTGCCAGTTTGGCTGTTCGTTATCCGGGCTAGCGACAAATTCATCATTAAGCGACATACAGCCTTCAAGGGTAAAACTGTCTGGAAAGTTGCCTTTAAAGTGATGGGTATCCACAATCACTTTATTAACGCTGCCCGGTGCCCCGAGTTTAACAATCGACCAGTCAGGTCCCGGATCACGTCGTCGTTTGGTTTCCCAGCCATCCCCCATGTCTTTACCTCGTCCGGGCATGATCAGGTTGTTTTTATCGCTGAAAAACATATCGCTGACCAACAAGGCTTTAGCGCCATTTTTAATCGAGGCTAAATCAATCAGTTCGCCAGGCAAAAAGTCATGCCAGTCGACATTCGCTTCGCCATAAATCCGCAAGCGGGCTACACCACCATCGGGGAAGATGTTCAAACGCACATGGGTCCAGGGATTGGCAGACTCAACCGCAAAAACATTTTGGCTGTGAGCCGCTACTTCGCTTTGTCGCAAAATGGTTTGCCACTGAGTGTTTTCATCAGGCTGCGTAGCACTGTTGCAAGCTTCAATTGAGACACTTTGCGGCGAGTTGCCTTTAAAAAAGTGAGTATCAACATCAACACCACGAATAAAACCACTGACACCTAAACGAATGACGCACCAGTCGAAATCTCTGCCGTTATCTCGACCATAACTACGTCGCGATTCCCAGCCGTCCATCCATTTACCACGTTCGGTGTATTTGTCATCAATAAAAATGCCTCGGGTGGGTTTGAGCAGGTTTTCCATTTCGGCGAAAAAATCGTCACTGCAAGCCAGTGTCTCACCACCAAGCCGTTCGCTGGCAAGGTCTACATAGTCGGTTTTTAAGCGTTGTTCTAGTTGCATATATATTTCCTGATAAATGGGGTCAGATAAATGGGGTCAGAGCCCAATTTAAAAAAAGACACATTGGGGTCTGACCCCATTTATTCCCTACCGCTGTTTTAACAGCGGTTTTCCAATTGGGCTATCTTTAAATTTGTCATCGCAGTACACCAAATGGCCCCTGACATACGTTTTTTTCACCTCACCACAAACCACTTTGCCAACGTAAGGGGTGATTTTGTGACGGTGTTTGATCATTTCAGTGCTGATTGCATATTCGCTAGTATCGTCAAAAACCATTAAGTCAGCGTCAAAACCGCTGGCAATCTGGCCTTTATAATTTGATAACCCGGCAAATTTGGCGGTTTCTTGCGACATTAAGCGATTGATTTCGACCAACGAGAATCCTCGCTGTTTTGCTTCGGTCCAAATCAGTGGCAAACCAAATTGTAATGCCGAAATACCGCCCCACGCCTTTTCGACATCACCACTGTCAATGTGTTTTAACTGCGGTGTACAGGGCGAGTGATCAGACACTATAAAACTTATTCGCCCATCAGCAACGGCTTGCCACAGGGTCTCGCGATTATCGTTTTCGCGGATCGGCGGACAGCATTTAAACAAGGTTTTGCCATTAGGAATGCTTTCAGAAAACAAGGTCAGGTAATGAGGGCAAGTCTCAGCGGTAAATTCGAGTCCCTGAGCTTTGGCTTGAGAAATGCTTTTTAGTGCCTCTGCCGATGATAAGTGGACAATATGCACTTTGGTTCTATCGCCGTTATCCGCCGCTTCCTGAGCCAGTTTAACCATCAGGGCTACCGCGTCATTTTCCCAGCTTTTAGGTCTTGAAGCCAAAAAGCTTTGATAATTGTCGCCAATTTCAGGTGCTGGTGTATGGTCGCAATCAAGCTCTGCGTGAATTAAATAAGGCACGTTATGTTTGGCTAATATCGGCAACGCCCGGCGAATGTCATCCGCCTCAACGTTGGGAAACTCTTCGATACCCGAGTCGATTAAAAACGACTTAACGCCCAAGACACCGGCATTTAGCAGTTCATCCAAATCATCAATGCTGTCCGGGACTACGCCACCCCAAAAACCACAGTCGACCCATAGCTTGTCACTTACTGCCGCCAGTTTTTCGTCGAAAGCGGCTTTATTGATGGTCACCGGAATACAGTTAAGCGGCATATCCACCAGCGTCGTTATACCCCCTGCAGCAGCGGCTTGAGTAGCGGTGTTAAAACCTTCCCATTCAGTGCGCCCCGGCTCGTTGATATGCACATGAGAATCAACCAAACCCGACATTAATACCAGATTGCCTAAATCTTCAATGGCACAATCAAGTGATACCGCATAGTCATGTATAGCAATGATTTTTTGATTTTTAACTTCGACGCAAGCGGGGATCATCTCACCTTTTGTGATCACCCGTTGGCTACGTAATGCGAAATGATTCAATGATATTACTCCAATAAATGGGGTCAATAAATGGGGTCAAAGCCCAATTTAAAAAACCAAAATCGGGGTCATACCCCGTTTACTTTCAAGCTTGGTGGTTTGTCTTTGTTGGTACAAACCAATAACTTCTGCGGCGACCGAAACCGCCACCTCCATCGGTTGCTTGCCTGGTACTTGTGACACGCCAATCGGGCAGTTCATGCGCTCTACTTGAGCCGGGTCGATATCACGGTGACTAAAGCGTTGTTTGAAACGTCGCCATTTGGTATTCGAAGCGATTAAGCCCAAATAAGCAAAGTCTTGGCGTTGGAGTATTTTCTGGCAAATATCAAAATCGAGTTGGTGATTATGGGTCATCACGATGTAATAGCTGTTAGCCCCCATGCTCGCGACTTCATCAGCAGGTGAATCGCTGACTAAGTGGGTGACGTTATTATATTCGTCAGTGCTGATAGCCAATTGTGATTCACGACTGTCAACCCAGGTCACTTTGCAAGGTAATCCGGCTAAAATGCCGATTAATGCCTGACCCACATGACCGGCACCAAATAACATGATGTTAACCCGACTTTGCACAAAGGATTCAAATAGTACCTTGGTGGCACCCCCGCAACATTGCCCCAGTTTGGCCCCCAGTTGAAAGTCGACTATTTTTTGCAATCCGCTTTTGTTATTTTGCTGCTGGATCAGTAATTCGTGAGCCTGAGCAATACATTGATATTCGAGATGTCCGCCGCCGATAGTAGCAAAGATTTGTTCAGCGGTGATCACCATTTTGGTGCCACTGTCTCTGGGCGTTGAGCCCGAAACGCTGATCAAAGTGACCAATACATAAGCTTCACCTCGGCTAGCCAACTCATGTACCGCTTGTGACCAATGAACCGTCCCCAAAGAAGCCCCGGAAGAAAGAGTATTCATCTAAACGTCACTCTCGCGCAGCTGTTGTTCGACGGCCCACAAGACCCGCTCTGGAGTCGCAGGAGTATCAAGTTGAACACGGGTTTTATTGTCGCCAACGCTGCTGATCGCATCACGCAGTGCCGACCACACACTGATCCCCAACATAAAGGGTGGCTCACCTACGGCTTTTGAGTTGTATACGGTATATTCGCGGTTAGGGTCATCCGCCAGTAAATCCACTTTAAAATGCTCTGGCGCATCACTGATAGCCGGTATTTTATAGGTCGCCGGGTTGTTGCTCAGCAACCGTCCCTGTTCGTTCCACACCAGCTCTTCACAGGTCAGCCAACCCATGCCCTGAATAAAGGCGCCTTCGATTTGACCGACATCTATGGCCGGATTAAGCGACTTGCCGACATCTTGCAAAATATCGGTGGCCAGCAGTTTGTATTCGCCAGTTAAGGTATCGATAAGTACTTCGGATACTGCCGCCCCATTGGCGTAATAGAAAAATGGTCGGCCTTGGCCTTTTTTGCGATCAAAATGAATTTTTGGGGTTTTGTAATAACCGGTTGATGATAACGATACCCGGTTCATATAAGCCAGTTGAACCAACTCAGCAAAGCTCATGCTCTTTTCACCTGCTTGCACCTGGTTATTGGCAAAGATCACCTGATGACGGTCAACCTTAAAGTGCTCAACGGCAAAGTCAATTAAGCGTATCTTGATGATCCTGGCCGCATTTTGTGCCGCTTTACCATTTAAGTCGGTGCCCGATGAGGCCGCCGTAGGAGAGGTATTTGGCACTTTGTCGGTGCGAGTAGCCGATACACCAACAGTGTCGGCATCAACCTGAAATTCTTCAGCCACAATTTGGGCGACCTTGGTAAATAACCCCTGGCCCATTTCGGTGCCACCATGATTTAAATGGATGGTGCCATCGGTGTAGACATGCACCAAAGCCCCGGCCTGATTCAAATGCTGCACGGTAAACGAAATGCCAAATTTAACCGGCGTTAACGCCAGGCCTTTTTTAAGTATCAGGCTCTCGCGGTTAAAGGCATTCACTTGCTGACGGCGAGTCTGGTACTGAGACGTTTGCTCAAGCTGCTCAATCAGAGTAGCCAGGTTGTTGTGTTCTACCGTTTGGTGATAATGAGTGACATTACGTTCATGAACCCCATAGAGGTTAAGCTGACGAATACTCAG
Organism: Alteromonadaceae bacterium; assembly: GCA_047614605.1. GTDB lineage: Bacteria > Pseudomonadota > Gammaproteobacteria > Enterobacterales > Alteromonadaceae > JABSOG01. The sequence continues at coordinate 4,582 of JBLHHD010000043.1, read as the reverse complement.
CGGATCTTTACCCAGATAGCTGGCGATATCGTCCATTACCATTTCGATGATCATCATCCCCTGCGGACCACCAAAACCCCGGTAGGCAGTGTGTGAGACCGTATTGGTTTTACAGCGATTACCCGTGACAGTCGCCTGATCGAGGTAATAGGCGTTATCACAGTGGAACATTGCCCTATCCACAATCGCATCTGAGAGGTCCGGCGAATAGCCGCAATTGCCATTAACGATAATATCAATGCCTTGGATTTGGCCGTTATTGTCAAAACCCACCTTGTAGCTATTTTCAAAGGGGTGGCGTTTACCTGTCAGTGCCATGTCATCGGCCCGACTAAGGCGCATTTTAACGGGTTTGTTGGTCACCCGGGACAGTAAAGCACACAAACAAGCCCACGGGGCTGCCTGCGTTTCTTTACCACCAAAACCACCACCCATTCGGCGTGTATCAACAACCACTTTGTTTAGGGGGATCGCCAACACCTCGGCCACCAGCTTTTGCACTTCGCTGGGGTGTTGAGACGATGAAAATATTTCCATCCCGCCATCTTCTGTCGGTTGGGCAGCAGACACCTGACCTTCAAGGTAAAAGTGCTCTTGACCACCGACGCTTAATTCACCGGTTAATTGATGCGCTGCCGCTTCAATTGCCGCTGCCGAGTCACCTCTTTGCATGGTATAAGGCGGTCTGACAAAGTTTTCTTTAGCCAGCGCGTCTTTAACTGTTAATACTGGTTCTAATAGTTCGTATTCAATTTTTGCCAGTTTAGCGGCTTTGCGAGCCAGATCATGGCTGCTGGCGGCAACCGCAAATATCGGCTGACCGACAAACGCCACCAGCCCCTGAGCTAAAACCGGATCACCAGGAAACACCGGTCCAATATCCACATGTCCCGGCACATCATCAACGGTGATCACCGCACTAACGCCCGGTGCGGCTTTAACCGCCGTTAAATCGATGCTGATAATTTTGGCATGAGGGTGAATACTTTGCCCAACGGCAGCATGTAACTGACCGGGCAATACTGGCCTGTCATCGACATAAACGGCTTCGCCACTAACGTGTTTTTCGGCGCTTTCGTGTTTTTTAGCTTTGCCTACGCCATCCCGGGCAGTGGCTTGAGCCTGATCTTTGGGCAGCTCGGTAAGGTTACGCATAATGGGTGACTCGTGTTTCTATGGTGCGATTTTGTAATTCAAAATAGCATTTTTGGATGAGGTTTTGGGCGACTTTCATGCGATAAGCATCAGAGGCCCTGACATCAGACATCGGCTGAAAATCGCCACTCAGTGCCTGCTTTGCGCCATCAATGGTGGCTTGCTGCCAGGGCTGACCGACCAATGCCGCTTCACAAGCGCTGGCCCTTTTTGGGGTTGCGGCCATGCCGCCAAAAGCCAGTCGGGCGGTTTTAACGTGTTTACCGTCAATTTCGATAAACATCGCCGCCAGTACCGCCGAAATATCATCATCAATACGTTTGGAAATTTTATAGACTTTAAGCTGTTGACCGGGCTGGGCTTTGGCAATGGTCACTGACTCAATAAACTCAGATTCAGCCAGGTCGGTAACTTTATAATCTTTAAAATACGCTTCAACGGCGATTTCGCGCTGTTTACGGCCTTTACGTAGTGTCACCGTTGCGCCTAAAGCAATTAAAGCCGGTGGCATATCACCGATGGGCGATGCATTGCCAATATTACCACCGAGGGTGCCAATATTACGGATTTGGGTAGAGCCAATACGTAATATCATCTCCCCCAACTCAGGGTATTGTTTAGCTAAAAGCGGGGTGAATTCGCTGTAAGGGACTGCGGAGCCAATAGTGATATGGGTGTCGGATTGAGTAATTTGATGCAACTCAGCCACATTACCCAAATACACCAGCTGTTCGATGCTGATGAGGTTTTGCGTAACGCCTAAAGCCAAGTCAGTACCACCAGCGACTAATGTCGCCTTAGGCTTGTCTAGTAGCAATTGAGCCAATTCATCAATATGAGCCGGGGCATAAAACGCTTTGCCCTCACCGAGTAACTCAGTAGAGCGACTTAGGTTAATCGTTTTGAGTTGTTCGATGGTTTGCGCTTGGCTGCGGGTAAATTCATCAGCCTCACCCTGAGGGCTTGGCGTCATTGCCGCATCAATAATTGAGCGGTAACCTGTACAGCGACATAAATTACCTGCCAGAGCTTCGACAACCGCCTCTCTGTCAGGGTTACGGTTGTTTTTGTGCAGCGCAAAAGATGACATCACAAAACCCGGTGTGCAAAACCCACATTGAGAGCCGTGTTTGTCGACCAACGCCTGTTGCACCGGGTGTAATGTTAGCCCCTGTTTTAAGTGCTCTACAGTGATCAGTTGTTTACCATGCAAGCTGCCAATAAAAGCGATACAGGCATTAATTGATTTGTACATCAGTTCATCACCGGCCAGCGCTGCGACAACCACGGTACAAGCACCGCAGTCACCAGACCCACAACCTTCTTTAGTGCCCGGCAGATACGCCATGTCACGCAGGTATTGCAAAATAGATAAGTTAGGATCGCAATTGGCAATCCTCACGGGTTTGTCATTGAGTAAAAACGCAATTGTGCTGTCTGTCATGAATTGTCCACCAGGGAAGTTTTTATTTGTTACGGCTACACCACCTTTAAGAAAAGCATATTTTGACTTAAAGGCAAGTCCCGGGCATTGTTATCCAGGTTACTTAGCGGTTAATGATGAGATTCTACCAGTTTTAAAACCTGACACAAGTGTCAAGTTTTAAAACTCCAGCAAATATTTTGTAATACGATGTAATAGGCTGTAATAGTGCAAAGCCAGCTAATACGCTACGCTGGAAAGAAGTTATCTGTCGTCAGATTGCAGTGATCAGAAATACATTGATAATTCAATCTGATTAATCAATCAGCGAGGAATGTAAATATGAATACATCAAATGAAGCAACAAAAGAGTATGTTTATTACCCATTATCCGATGGATTTGAAGTATCCCCAATAAATTGCGAGATAACAATAGTCTTCAATAAAAAAGGGATTAAGTTAAAAGTAAGAGGCAGCACAATTGTCGCAGGCAGCAGTTCACTATTATTTAAAGATACCAACTGCGGTGGTTTTAAGGGACTGACAGCCTGGATAGCCATAACAGCGGGTGATATAAACAACTGCAGCACAAAGCAAGATATTCCAGCGGGTACTAATATTGCCTCATTGAGCTTTCATACTGTGCCTACGATTGGCGACACCGCTGACTTCACTTTATATAATAACAGCGGAATACTTTGGGACCCTGAAATTGTTATTGAAGGGGAGCCTAACTAGTTCTCATCCGAAATGTCGGCCCAGCTGAAACGTCACTTTGTGCATTGCACATAGCTGATTTAAGGCGGGATGAGATCATTGACGTATTGATTAATAAGTCTTACGACGGTGCTGCATAGTTATTGTCCCGTCATACTGACGGATAGAAGCTGCGTTTGCGGACAAGAACTAACTAGGAGCCTGTCCGAGAATGAGACTCGACTGAGGAAAATCTGGATTTGGCTATTTTACGCGCTTTTTCCAGTTAAATAGTCAAACTATTCGCCTGAAAAAACCGCGAAAACTATCTCAAACCCGCTTTCCCTCAGAGCTAGCCCTATTCTCGGACAAGCTCCTAGCTTGCCTTAGCTATCCCAATGGCTTATATGAATCATAAACCTTGTGCTACTGGCAGGTAGCCATTGAGCCCTGGGGTAACTCGCCGTAAAGGGTTGGTCCGGTACTATAGGGAAAGGTAGCCTCAAGGGCACCGTCATTATCAATGGCAGTAAGGTGGTAGTGATAGCCATAATTATCGTGCGTGTGGCCGTTGTGTTTATCAAGGTGCTGGGCTGATTGCTCTATTAAAGCAGTGTCATGATAATAGTCTTCAAAGTAGTAGCCGCTGGTGGTGATATAAGGGGTTGCTGTTGTTGAGGTGATCGTTTCGCTGGTTGTGGGTCCCGTTGTCGATGGCGTAGTGCCTTTGCTAAGATCAAATTGATCTACTAGCTGACAGCTGCGCTCACCGGGTTGTGAGCAACCAGAGAGTGAGTCTTCGCTATCATAATCCCGAGCCACCCATGAGCTTTTGGCTAACACCCCAGCGCTATGGTATGGACCATAAAGAGCATAACCATCTCCAGCATAACCGTAGATAGGGGAATGGCCCTGGCCCTCATCGTCAAGGGATTGTTGTAAACAGGCGGAAAAGCCATGATGGTGATAATGACCTGAGGTATTGGCATGACCTTGACAAATATCCAGGTCATAAAATTCAAATTTAGCGCTAATATTTTGCCAAACCCCCTGATCATTAAAACTGCTGCCATCAAGCCAGTTAAATAAAGCGGTGCCATTGAGCATGACTCCCAGACTACCCGGTCCTGTTGAGCATGGAGTTGCTGCGGCTGTGGTTCTTATCGGCAGGTTTTGTTGTTTATTCTGCTCGGTGGGGCATACATATCCTTTGGGCCAGTAACCTAAAGAACAATCTTCACTGGTATAGCCAACACTTTGACCAAACTCCCTGATACTGTCTACACTGGCGGTTGTGCTTCCAGAGCT
>JBLHHD010000042.1:0-11941 GCA_047614605.1 Alteromonadaceae bacterium | reverse complement strand
TCCTTCTTGTGTTGAACCTGGACTTTCAGTGGCCAGTTCAGTACATGGCCGATTCTTTGCCAATACAGCCACTTTTGGCAGCCTAACGGGTTTATTAGCGATCCCAAGTGCTGCAACAACGTTGAGCGAGGACATTACAGGTACGGTGGTAGTTTCTTTAACAGCTGATCCTGAAAATTTCGAAGGTTGTAATGCTTTTCCTGCCGACAGCTTCACCGGTAACATCGCGCTAATTTCTCGTGGTGCTTGTAGTTTCTTCGACAAAATCAACAATGCTGAAGCCGCTGGTGCAACCGCCGTTATTATTTATAATAACCGTGCCGGTGCGCCGATTGTTCAAGGTGGTGTTGACGGGATTAACATTCCTTCAATCATGATCTCACAAACCGACGGACTCGCCATTTTAGAGATGTTGTCTGACGAGGTTAATCAAGTCACTATCGGCCATGCAACCGAAAGAGTAATGGTAGCAGAATCCATTGATGCAATGAGTGGTTTCAGCTCACGTGGTCCTAATGGTGATCAGAATTCACTTAAACCAGATATCACTGCACCAGGTAGCAACATTTTATCCGGTGTTTCACCTGAAGATAGTGGCGGTGACACTTACGGTATCCTTAGTGGTACTTCAATGGCTGCTCCGCACATCTCTGGTGCTGCGGCAATTATGCGTCAAACATTCCCTGACTGGTCTGCCATCGATATTAAAACAGCGATGACTTCGACCTCAAAAATGGGTCTGAAAAAAGAAGATTATGTTACCGCTACTGATGCATTTGATGTTGGTGCAGGTCGTATTGACTTGTCAACTTCAACCATGGCCGCGGCTACTTTTGACAAGCCTTCAATGGCAATGAACCCTTGTATCGTTACTTGTAACTTCACTCGTACCATCAATAACAAGATGGATCACGAAATGACCTGGACTGCTACCGTCACTTTTGACGACCCGGCATTCACTGGTTCTGTTTATCCTTCAACCGTGACACTTGGTGCCATGGGTGGTGACGATCCTGACGCTGAGTTTGTTGTTAAAGTGGATGGTAGCAACAGTGACGTAGAAGGTTGGGCATTTGGTCAAGTAACCTGGACCAATAGCATGGGCGCAGCGATGCATCCTGATGCGCATATGGCTATTGCCGTTGCTATTGACCGATCCATCCTGGGTACTACCGCAACGGGCTCTGGCGGCATTGGTGACACAATGCAAATGACAAGCTTGTTCACCAACACCAACGATATGTTCGAAGAGCAAGTGCGAATCGACATTAAAGCGCCAATGGGCACTAAAATTGTTGCTGGCTCAGAAACTTCAGCGTTAAACGAAGCAACTCAATTTGCTCTTGACAACGATGACGTGGCTAACCGCTTATCATGGACTGGTACATTTAACAAAGCGGCTTTTGTCACTGAAGCTATCGCTGCACCAATCGGTGGATCAATTGCTGATTTCGGTGCTAGCTTGATCAACTGTGGCGATGCATGTGATGACGTATCAACCGACATTGATTTATCTGGCAATGACCTGTCATTTGCCTATAACGGTCAGCGTTATTCTGCATTATCTATTTCGTCCAATGGTTACATTATTTTAGGTGGTGGTGATGCACGTACTGCGTCAAACCAGGACCTGCCTAGTGCCGATGAGCCAAATAATGTTATTGCCCCCTTCTGGACTGATTTGGATTTGAGCAAAAATGACAGTGGCACTGGTGGCGGTGACATGTATATTGGTCTGTTCGACCTTGGTCCTGCAGTTTATGTTGGCATAGAGTGGAAAGACGCTCAACTGTGGGGTGATGACACTGGCAAGAAATATAACTTCCAGGCGTGGATATCTACCGGTGAAACTCAAGATGTCTTCTTTGAATACGGGTTACTGGATGCCACGCTTCCAGCCCGCTTAACGGTTGGTGCTGAAGATGGTCAAGGCGTAACGGGTTCAAGCTTCCATTTCAATGGCGCAGGTAACGCAGTAATGGGTGACTCTGGTGTACAAGTTTCAACAGCACCTGCTGGTAATGTACAGCTTGGTTACGACATTCAAGTCACTGGTCCATTAAACTTAGGTGTTGCCGATACTATCGACACCAGTGAAGATGCAGCCGCTTCAAGTGTTACCCCATTAGCGAATGACAAAACCACTGATGACAAAGTAATTGATATCAAGTTCTCTCATGCAGGTAAATCATTCAGTACACCAAAAACCATCCAAACCACCGCAGAAGGTGAACTGGATGTCACGAGCCTGATGATTGTTACTCAGCCAATGCACGGTGCAGCGACTGATAACGGTGATGGTACCTTCAGCTATACGGCTGAAGCTGACTTCAATGGTATGGACAGCTTCACTTATGATGCTGCTGATGCCGCTGGTGTTCGCATGGCTCCAACCACTGTTTGGGTTAACGTAGCTTCTGTAAATGACGTGCCAGTATTTACTGCTGAGACGCCAACTGAAGCAAGTGGCACTGAAGGTGGCAGCGTTACATTAACTGCCTCAGCCACTGATGTTGACAGCGAAGAGCTAACTTACAGCTGGGCGCAAACTGCTGGTACAGAAGCCGTATTGGCTGGTGCTGACACTGGCGAAGTGACTATCACTTTACCAGAAGTAGCTGCTGGCGGCGAAACGCTGAGCTTCACGGTGAGTGCCAACGATGGTACTGATACTGTTGATCATGTTGTTGCAGTCACTGTAGCAGATGTGCCTCCACCGGTAGTCGCTCCAACCACCACTAACCGTTCAGGTGGTGGTTCAACCGGTCTGTTGGCCTTGTTGTTAATGCCACTAGCGTTTGTTCGCAGACGTTTAGCCAAATAAGCAACGCTTATTGATGACAAGGCCACTCTTGTCGTTGGTTTTGTCAATCATTAATAAATCCATCAACAGTGTTTGCTGTTGGTGGATTTTTTATTGGCGCACGAAACAGCCAGATAAAGCCCTTTGTAGTAAACTATTTTTCATGGTAGATTTCACAAAATTGCCAGAAGGAGATTTATTTTGAGCAACAAAAAATCAGCGCAAAACGATCCCAATACGAGTGCTGTCAGGCTTGATAAATGGCTGTGGGCAGCCCGTTTTTACAAAACCCGCAGTGTTGCCCGGGAAATGATCCAGGGTGGCAGGGTCCGTTACAATGAGCAGCGTAGTAAACCCAGTAAAGTGGTTGAACTCGGTGCCAAAATCACTTTGGCTCAGGGTACTGAGGAAAAAACCGTGGTGATTGAAAAAATCAGCGAGCAACGTCGGGGCGCTCCCGAGGCACAATTGTTATACCGCGAAACCAATGAAAGCATCGTAAAACGTGAGAAAAATGCTGAGGATCGCAAAAACAATGCCTTTTTATCGCCTCACCCGGATCGCAAACCGGACAAGAAACAGCGTCGCCAAATTATCAATTTTAAAAGTAGCTAGCTTAAAATAACGAGTTAGTTCTTGTCCGGAAACGCCGTTTCCATCCGTCAGTATGACGGGACAATCACTATGCAGCACCGTCGTAAGGCTTATTAATCAATAAGTTAATGGTTTCATCCTATTTTGAGTTAGCTTTTTGCAAAGCTGAAAGTTACGTTTCAGGATGAGAACGAGTTAGTTCTTGTCCGGAAACGTCGTTTCCATCCGTCAGTATGACGGGACAATCACTATGCAGCACCGTCGTAAGGCTTATTAATTAATAAGTTAATGGTTTCATCCTATTTTGAGTTAGCTTTTTGCAAAGCTGAAAGTTACGTTTCAGGATGAGAACGAGTTAGTTCTTGTCCGGAAACGCCGTTTCCATCCGTCAGTATGACGGGACAATCACTATGCAGCACCGTCGTAAGGCTTATTAATCAATAAGTTAATGTTTCATGCCGATGGCAAGTTAAAAGTCGTTAATAAAGAGAGTCATATGTCCCAAGATCAACTTCACCGTTATGTCTTTGATAAACGCCAGGTTCGTGGAGAACTGGTACAATTGAATGACACATTAGATCAAGTCTTTGAAAACCACCAATACCCGCAACCAGTCAAACAACTGCTGGCTGAACTGATGGTCGCAACGGCTTTGCTGACCGCCACCTTAAAATTTGAAGGTGATATTTCAGTGCAAATTCAAGGTGACGGGCCTGTCGCTTATGCAGTGGTTAACGCCAACAATAACCTTGAGTTAAGAGGCTTAGCCAGATTACAAGGTGAGATCACCGCAACCGATTTGCACTCACTAATTGGCAAAGGTCATATGGTGATCACCATCAACCCCAAAAAAGGTGAGCGTTATCAAGGTATCGTCCCCCTCGAAGGTGATACGCTGGCCCAATGTCTAGAAGGTTACTTCAGACAATCCGAACAGTTAACCACCCGTCTGTGGTTTGCTACTGATTTGAGCGATAAACACAATAAAGCCTCTGGTTTATTTTTACAGGTATTGCCAGTCAACAAAGCCCAGTCACAGGAGGATTTCCTTCATTTGTTCGCCCTAAGCTCTACCGTAAAAGACCAGGAGTTACTCGAACTTGACCCAACGACATTGCTGACTCGTCTTTATCATGAAGATAACCCAAAAGTCTTTGACCCCCAAACAATTACATTTAAGTGTGGCTGCTCAAGAGAAAAAACCACCATCGCGTTACGTCAAATGACCAAAGGAGAATTGTTGGCACAAATAGAACAACAAGGCCCCATCGAAGTTGACTGTCAATTTTGTAAAAAGCAGTATCATTTTAACGCCGCTGATGTCGAGCAGTTATTTACAGAGTAAGCCGACAAATACAGTAAACGGCCGACCATCGTTATACTGATGTGTCGGCCTTAAGTGCACACTTTCTCACGGTTTCTTTGCTTGTTCTATTTATTGTTAATCACAACCCCCATATAGGTTAACGCTGTGTCAATACGACAATATCCCCAGCAGACGACACCTAGCTTACTATTTAAGCAAAAATCGCGTTACCAGCCCGGTACCAACGACATTCATTTTTTTTTGTTGCTAAATATGACGTTCTACATTTTTTTTTTAAAAAAATGCTGCTATATTGCCATTTGGCTAAATTTTTCGTTTACAAATAAAATGAATTTCACTTGTCATGTTAACCGGCATTTGGAATTATACAATAAATCAGATGCAAGCCTGCATTGACGTCTAAAACTGATAGGTAGACCGATGGACTTTAAACTAAAAACAACTCTCGTCGCCGCTGCTGTTTCCTCTGTACTAAGTAGTACAGCTTTTGCAGCAACACTCCCAACCCACCAGGCATTACCCAACGTTGATCATAACGCAACCGTCGCCCGACAGCACAAAGGAACGACAATATCCAAACGTAGCCCTCGTGCCAGCATCAATACACAAGCCCGGGCCGCTAACAAAACCCCAAGTCTTAACGGCAAGGGAGTAACCCTTTCAACCAACAGCGATCATTTCGATCGTCATTTAAACGCCAACACGTTCAGCTGGGCCAAAGGTCAGCAAAAAACGGCATCATTGCCCTTTTCTGTCCTCAGCCGTGGTGCTGCCATTGAGCAAGCCAGTCGTGGTTATGCCAGCCAGTTAGGTAGCAAGCACGGTGTATCGGCTCAAGCTTTTGCCAATGCACAATTAAAATACGTTTCTGACAACCAACGCGGTGCCATCATTAGTAAATACTTGCAAAAAAGCAATGGTATTGAAGTTTATGGTCGTCAATTTAACGTACTAATGAATCAGAACATGGAACTGGTTGCTACAACTGGCTATTTCTCTGATTTAAAAGCCCCACAACAATCGACGGCCAGACAGTTTAAACTATCGGCCAGTCAAGCTATCAGCAATGCCTTTGACAATATCGGTGGCAGTGCAGTCAACCTGAGCAAAGCCAGCGATAAAGCCAATTACGAAGTGTTTAAGGCGTCCAGCACCAGTCATACTTTCTCTGAACAGCCACGCAGTAAAAAGGTTTATTACCCCGGTAAGAAAACCCTTATCCCTGCTTATTATGTTGAAATTATGGCAAGTGAAGCGGGTTCAAAAGACCTGATTGCCTACAGCCATGTTATTTCTGCCGTAGACGGTAAAGTGCTTAATCGCACTAACCTGGTGCAGAGTGATTCATTTACTTATAAAGCCTTTGCTGACAGTGAAGCGCCATTTATACCGTTTGACAGCCCTATGGGTAACGACTTAACACCACATCCAACCGGTGTTTTCAGTGACATTATCACTGAAATGCAAGTCGCGATGAATATGGTCACACTTGAACATGCGGGTATTTCAACCGGTGATCACTGGTTGGCCTCAGATGCTACTTCAACCTCAGGTAACAACGTTGACGCTTATGCTGATTTGGTTGCACCGGATGGATTTAGTGACGGTGATGTCAGAGCACAAACCACCAGTGCCAGTACTTTTGATTACACCTATACCCATGGTGATGATGTTGATACTGAGCAAAACCTCAACGCCTCAATTGTTAATCTGTTTTATGTTAACAACTACTTGCACGATGTGTACTACGACCATGGCTTTGACGAAGCAGCCGGTGTGGCCCAGATGGACAACTTTGGCCGTGGTGGTGTTGATGGTGATCCAATTCATGCCGAAGCACAAGACTGGAGTGGTATCAACAACGCCACAATGGCAACCCCAGCCGATGGTTCATCACCACGGATGCACATGTTCTTATGGTCAAACAACGAAGTTCGCGACGGTACTGTTGATAACCCAATCATTGAGCATGAGTGGGGACATTACATTTCGAGTCGCTTGACTGGTGGTGGCATGTATGCCAATAACCAAGGTGGCAGTATGGGTGAAGGTTGGGGTGACTTCTTTGCCCTAATAACCATGGTACGTCAAAGTGATCAGGCATTAGCTGGTAACGACCAATGGCAAGCCCCTTATAACGATGGTGGTTATGCGGTTGCCAATGGTTTCACCGAATTCCCTTATTTCTTTGGTCTGCGCCGTTACCCTTACAGTACAGATATGGACCACAATGCCCTGACCTTCAAACATATTCAAGATCAGGTTGCCTTACCGACCACTACGCCTATCAGCAGCCTCTATTCTGCCGACTTCTATATAAATGGGGTATTAAACTCAGAAGTGCATAACGCTGGTGAAATTTGGGCACTGTCTTTGTGGGAAGCTTATGCTGCAATGCTTAATCGCGAAGGACAAAGCTTTGCTGATGTACAAGGCCGGATGATGGATTACATGGTCGCCAGCATGAAGATCACTCCATTTGCACCGACCTACACTGAAGCTCGTGATGCATTATTGGCCGTTGCTATTGCCACCGATGCTGAAGATTACAATGTCATTCGAGGGGCATTCGCCAAACGTGGTATGGGTGTGTTAGCCAAGTCTCCTGATCGTTGGGATGCTGGTTTTGACGGTACTTTAGACAGTGCGGGCCACGCTGGTGTCGTTGAAAGCTTTGACACTAATGCGTCCTCTTTCGCCCTTGACAGTGTAATGATGGATAATGCCATCAATACAGGCAGCGGTGCATACTGTGACCTTGATGATACCCTTGACCCTGGTGAATCAAGTATGGTTAAAGTCACCATACTAAACACTGGCACGCAATCACTGACAGGTCTTAAAGCCATGCTCAGCTCTTCTGCCGATGTCACTTTTGCCAATGGCGGCATGATTGATTTTGACCAGCTGCAACAGTGGAACGACACCACAACTGGTATGGTTCAAGTGACGTTAAACAGTGCCGATGCCAATTCAATGATTGATATCAACGTCAGCTTTATGTCCGATAATAGCGATGTTGCATTACCAGATGATTTCACCAGCACATTAACGGTTAACCGTGATGTGGTTCAGGATCGTATGATTGAAGACTTTGAGTCTGCATCTTCGGTGTGGGCTGACTGGATGAGAACTCAGGCAGTTGACAATGGCGGTGCTGACGCAGAGCACTTCTTGTCACAGTGGGAAGTATTTGAAGATGTCGATTTTGGCAATATCGCTTTTGGTCCAAACCTTTCAAGCCAAAATGATATTGCCATGGTTTCACCGATGGTAACTGTTAGTGACTCTGGTGAATTCTCCGTTGAGTTCGAACATTATTATGATTTCGAAATCGGTGATCCCAATGACGCAGAAGACACCACTCCATGGGATGGCGGTGTTATGGAAGTCAGTATTGACGGTGGCGACTGGACCGATGTGGTTGCAGCTGGCGGTACCTTCTTGACTGGTTACAACGGCGCGATCACCGACTTTAACCCGGTTTTACCTGGTCACGCTGGTTTTGTTGGTTTGATTGATTCTTTATGGATTAGTCCAGAAGTACTGACATTTGCCGATGGTGTACTCAATGGTAAAGGCGTCAAATTCCGCTTCCGCATTGGCTCAGATGGCTCGGTTGCATCTTGGGGCTGGAACATCGATAACCTGGCCTTTAGTAATGCGACCAATGCAACACCGTTTTCTTCAATTGCCGCAGATTCTGGTGTTTGTAGTAACCGTACGCCACATGTTACATCCGTCACTGCTCCTGCTGAGGTTATTGAAACTCAATCAGTGAGCATAACCGCGACGGGTCATGATCATGACGCTACCGAGTTAGCTTTCATTTGGTCTCAAACCGAAGGTTCAACGGCTATTGATGTTAGCAGCACTGCTGGCACATTAACTTTTGATGCGCCTTTAGTCGCCGCTGATGAAACTTATACCTTTAGTGTTATGTCATCTGATGGTGAATTAACCTCAATGGCTAAAACCGTTTCAGTGATGATTAAAGCTAACGCAGCACCGATAGTCACTACCGAGCAAGGTGCCGTTAGCATTAATGAAATGACATCAGTTACCTTAATGGTTAATGGTGCTGATGCTGAAAATAATGCCCTGACCTACCAATGGACTATCGATGGTCAAGCAATTGATAATGCGGGCAGTTCTTATACTTATGCGGCACCGGATGTCGCTGCTGATAGGGATGTGGAATTCAGTGTCACTGCGTTTGATGGTTTCGAGCACAGTGCAGCAACCACCATGACAGTATCTGTTATTGCCAATCTGGCACCAGTTGTTACTGCCGCACAGTCAAGTGTAACGATCAGAGAAAAAGAGGTCGTTACTCTTAGTGTGACTGCAACCGATAACGAAAATGATTCACTGACTTATCAGTGGACTCAGGATGGCGTAGCACTTGCTAACACTGGCACCTCACTGGAGTTCACTGCACCTGATGTATCGCAAGACACTACCATAGCGTTCAGCGTAACTGCATTTGACGGTCAAAATCACAGTGAAGCAGCGCAAATCAGCGTTACAGTTGAAAATCGCTCTAACGGTGGTGGTATGGGTCTATTTGCCCTGCTACTAGCGCCACTGGTATTCATCCGTCGCAGAAAACAGCGTTAATTTGCTGTTGATTACGATGTAGCGTAAAGCTAATTAAAAAGCCCGGTATTTACCGGGCTTTTTTTTATGGGGCTTATTTTATGATCCCTTCGCTTCGCACGGGTCATTTGGTAACATCCATGGCTTCGATGTTGAATATTGGATGTCGTGGATGCCAAATGTTGAACATTGGCAAATTGCGCCGCAATGGGGCCTTTTTTATCTGGCCCCGAGCGGCACAAGAAAAATCTGGCGAAAAGTTATTTTCGCAAGGTTTTAAATAGTTGGATTTGAGAATGCAGCATGGTCGCTGCAAGTTCGAAATCCCTGGTGTGGTCGATAAACGGCAGGATGGCACTGGCCAAGTCGCCGCTATTGGCATAAAAATATCTAAGGTCCCTGTAGATCGCTTTAAAGTCTTCTTTTTCACCCATTGTGTTAACCCTCAATAGTACTGCTACTTAAAGTTATCGGGTGGGATAGAGAAAACTTAATCTTTTTTTTTCTGTAACGTCAGGAACATTAGTTTACACGCGATTAAAAAAGCATTTTATTGTCAGCCTTACTATCAGTCTGAAACGTTAACCGCCAGAGTATCGTTATGACTTAGAATCAATTCACGTAAATACAAACCAATGGCTGAACGGCTGGTAAAACCGGCGTCTTTGGCGGCCTTTTCCAGTACTTCATCAGACAAATCAGGCATCGTTGCAAATGCAAGTAAATCGGGATAAAAGCCCACAGTAAAACTATCAACATCGCTGCCAAAAGTGGTGGTAAAAATTACGTTACCCGCTCTTTGTGTCCCATGATAATAAGCATTTTCCATTTTGCGCTGCTCAAGCAATGCCTCTTTTTTACCTGCTAGCGCGTTAAACATTTCGATATGGTATGAACTGTTATTCTCTGCCTTTTGACGAATTTTTTGCCAAGATTGATCGGCAGTAGCCAAAAATGAATGCTGAAAATCAACCGCAGTTGCCAGGTCCATTTGAGTAGCCGGATCTTTGCCCGCTGGGTCCATCAACATCAAATCCCAGTGATCGCCATTACTGTGACGCATGATCACCAGATCGCCTTTTTTACTTTTACGTAACTGGCGGGTTTCTTCGAGCAATTTGCCCAAATTACCCGGTGTTGCCCGCAATAAAGTGATCCGATATTGATCATTACTGTGCGCATTAGCGGGTAAGCAAAACAACGCACTAAGTGATATAGCTAACAGGGCGATACATTTTTTCATGGTCTTTTGTCTCATTTAAATTCTGTTTGAGGAATGGTTTTTTAGTATAATAACCCCACACAAGACCGTGACAAGCATCGTTTTATTACCTCAGCACGAGTTTAATTCATTGAATGACCCGAGAGGTTAATTTTTGGGTTAACAAATTGACTGCGATCGTCCTCAGTTGCCCCTTCTTTACACTCTCCTCTGATTTGTGACTGCCCCCGGCCAAAGTAGCTGTTAAGTTCAAGATATCCCTCACGGCAATAACCGCTTTGTTGCAGCCTAAGTTCCAGGTTTTCAGTCATTTTGAGCTTAAGCTTTTGTTGAACTTTCTGTACATCGGGGCGACTACTTCCCTGACCCGCTCCATTTCGGCTCCCTGAATTGCCTCGTCCACCAGCACCTTTTCCTCCTCTGCCTGTGTCTCCTCTGCCTGTGTCTCCTCTACCAGCACCACGGCTACCCTTTTGACCGCTCTTTTGTGCCTCCTTTTGTTCGCTCTTTTTACCTGTTGATTTACCACCAATAACCGTCATGGCGTAATTAAACCGCTTCGAGCCATCCTCGCTGATGTTGGTAACAAACGTCTCCTGCATTTTACGATCGGGTTTATCGTGGTTGGCACAAGCGGTTAATACCAACGGTAAAACCACCAACCCGATTATTTGCTTGATACTGCTGTGCTTCATGTAAAATCCTCGTAAATAAAACCGCTAAAGAGTTAATAACGTCATATAACCGCTTTGGTTGACATACTATACTCAAGTGACCTCAAAGTGCGGATTCGTATTTCGAGGTCACTTGGGAATTTACGGATTAAATGCCGATGCCCTGCAACACCAACACCAACACCAACAACAGTATCCCAATTACCTTAACTGACAAGTGTAATTTTGTCGTCTATTGTTAATTCGAGCAATAAACAACCATAATCGGCTACGCTGGGGATCCACCATGAAAAAATCCATCACCTTATTACTGAGTGCCTGTTTCGGTGCATCTTTGCCATGGGCGCGGATGAAGCAAACAACGAAGACGACATTGGCGATATGTCTCTCGGTGAGCGGTTTAAACTTGAAGTCATCACGGCAACCTCACGCAAAAGAGTTGAAAACATGCAGGACGTACCGGCTTCAGTTTCGGCATGACAAGGCGAAAAGCTCGATATTTATGGCGCCAGGGGATTGGGCAATACCCGCAGCGATATACTGCGCTCAATGATAAAACACGGACCACTGGCGTTGTCGATATAAAGAGAAAACAGCCGCTTTAACCCTCAACGTTGTCCCCTGCTTAACCCAAGTCGAGATGACTTATGAGGCACATCTTTTAATTTAAACGTCACTGACACAAATGACTCACATTGTTCACAAGCCGCTTTTTGAGTATC
>JBLHHD010000041.1:0-11975 GCA_047614605.1 Alteromonadaceae bacterium | reverse complement strand
TTTTTAGACATTGCCAAGGACGAGTCTAAAATGTCCGTAAACGGCGTTAAATCCTTTTGCTTTAGAATGACTAAAGCCAAAAGAATTCGCCTTGTTTACGAAAATTTTAGTTCTCGCTGGTGAGCGATCTCTAACCATATGGCGCTCTAACGTTTGGGGAATAAAATTAACACAAAAGCATAGACACAAACAGCTTCTGAAAAGTGTTGTTTGAATAAGATCAAAAAAAAGGTAATAAAAACAGGCTGTATAAAGAAAAAAATTGTCATCCCTGTCACTCAATCCGATAAACTTGTTCAATAATGTCCGGGCAAACACCCGCCGACACAAGCATACCTAATTTCAAAGTGATTCTATATTGGTTAATCTTTCATTTATTGCAATATTTATTACAATATTGAGTATTAATCCAGTGAATCAAATTGTTCTTTTGGCATATGAATGGCACCTCTGAGGTTGTTGTAACAAAACCCCAGTGCTCTGATATCATTAGCTAATTTTTTTAAACATTTTTCCATTGATGCCTGAGTTGCACATGTACCAAGATATTCCGTATCGGCTAACGGGTGACGGTGAGCCACCGCTTGCATCGCTTTTTCATGGCCTGCAAGCTGTGACAGCATTGCTTCAAATTGACCTGACCATTTATCAAAATTATCTATATCCACATCAACTCCCCCATCTTTTTAATCGTTAGGCATATATCGGTTGTTCAACAACAACATCTAATGCTTCAAAACCTTTGGCACCATTGATACTTAGTTCAAAATTAACCACCTGACCTTCAAGCAAGCGACGGGTACCTATTTTTTTGCATTTCGGTGTATTCTGATAATGAACAAAAATATCGTCATCCACATCGTCGGTATTAATAAAACCAAAACCTTTGGCAACATTGAACCATTTTACTTTACCTTGGTAGCGCTTTTCGTCTGACATGCTATTTTCCTTTAATTTACTTATTTTTGAATGTTGTTTATCGTTTAATTAAGCTTGTGCATTTGTACAGATGATGCCAAAGCTTTTTGTGCTATATTTGCCAGCTCACGGCTGATATCATCGTCACTTTGGCCAAGTAGTTCGAACACCAGTTGGCACACTGCATGACAAGATTTGTCACTGTCAAAGCGGGCTTCAATTAGATGCTCTAACGCCTTGATCCTTATAATAACGCTCATTTGTTTGTGTCTGTAACATCTAATGAATAACTCCTGTTTTGTTTGGTAAACTGACACCCGATACTTGATTAACCTTGGTTATAAACATTTAACTTCGAAACATTTCAAATCTAAACCCGGCCTATCGATTGTTTTTATCATTAACTACCTTTGTCTGCGCCCTGTGTTGATTGCCTGTTGATAAAACGTTATTTGTTGTTGTTGTTGATGTTGTTGATGATGATGATGATGATATGGGTTCTGACGAACAAAACCACTTTCGATGGAACACGAATGCTTACGAAGCGGTAAACCTCTGGTTACGGACGGTTACGGATAATGTAAGTAATTGTATTAAAACGAATTAAAAACAACAAGAACACTGAAATAAAAAGTATAAAAAACGTTAACGAAAAGCTACTGAAGATTCATTGAAATGATTTCTTGACATCGTAACAAGACATTTGTACCCGCACGTCTCTTCACTTAATATTTTTGACTGCCTGACCTGTCAACCAAACGCTCAATTTAAATAGTATCGTACGCAAAGTTTATTTGTTTCATTTTCTGTAATCTTGTCATAGCCGTGAAAAGCATCGATGTGTATGATGAACAATGTTATTTTTTCAACTATTTTTGAGGAACTCTACTTTGCCTATATTGTCTTTACTCAAGCCTGGACGCTTATTAAACTATCTTCAACAAACCATTCACCCCTTCTCATTAACACTAATACTTATTGGTAGCTTCGGTATTACCCATTCTACGTCAGCTGAGCCCTTAAATACTGCTGAGCCTTTCAAACAGTGCCTGAGTCGACTTCAGCGACTGGCAGTTAATAACGGTGTTAATCAACAAATAGTAAAGCAAAACCTTGCATCAGTGACCCATGATGAAAAAGTGATTGAGTTCGACCGTCGCCAGCCAGAGTTCAGCGAGTCTTTCGCCAACTACTTTACGAAGCGGGTTAATCAATGGCGACTGGATAAAGGCCGTCAAATGCAGGTTAAATACCGTCAGTTACTCAATAGCCTACAACAAAAATATGGCGTACCACCTCATTACTTAATGGCATTTTGGGGGATTGAGACAAACTTTGGAACATACAAAGGTAAAATGTCGACTATTCGCTCATTAGCAACCCTTGCTTGTGATCCCAGACGTAGTGCATTTTTTACCACAGAACTGATGTTGGCCTTAAAGCTCATCGAAACTCAACATCTTGAGGGCAACAAAATGCTTGGTTCATGGGCTGGAGCGATGGGACATACCCAGTTTATGCCCTCCGCGTATAGCAAATACGCCGTTGATGGCGATGGTGATGGTAAAATCAATTTGTTCGACAGTATCCCAGATGCCTTGTCTTCAGCCGCCAATTTCCTTCATCAATTGGGTTGGCAAACAGGTTTTCGCTGGGGTCGCGAAGTATCTCTTGAACAAGACTTTGACTATCATAATAGTGGCATGGACAAGCCAAAAACATTACAACAATGGCACCAGTTAGGTGTTACGAATACTAACGCCAGCCCCCTTTCACAGCCAGATATCAGCGCAGCACTGATTGTCCCATCCGGCCATAAAGGACCCGCATTTTTGGTATACGAAAACTTTTCGGTGATCATGCGCTGGAATCATTCAGAATTTTATGCATTGGCAGTGGCTCATCTTGCCGACAGGATCGCAGGCGGTGGAAAATTGAAGCGCCCAGTAGTGGCGGGCTCAATTAATCTGAGTATAGGGCAGTTACAGACGTTACAGCACAAACTCAACGGCCTGGGCTTCACCGTAGGAAAAGCCGATGGGATCATGGGACCGGCGACCAAAAGAGGCATCCGTGATTTTCAGTATTCCCGTAAAATGATAGCCGACGGTTTTCCCGACAACAGTGTTTTTAGTGCACTTGGCATTAAACTCGATAACGCAGGTGCCAAGGCAAGCCTAAATTAATTCCAGAGTAAAACAAAGAGGTTAGTTTGTTACTAACCCTTTGTTTGATAATTTAAACTCGTAACCCCTGCTCAAAAAATCCAGAAGTAGACATTAAGCTAAGTTAAGTCTAAAATTAGAAAATATGATCACACAAGGTCAATCTCATGCAAGGCCAAGCCGTTCAATCAGCATCAGAGTATACAGAGCAAGTAACAGACAAGGTAACAGTCGGTTTAAAAGTCGCATTAAACATTCTTGAACGCTGGCAATGTAAACCTAATCACAAGCAAGCTATCCTTGGGATGGCACGTTCAACCCTATATAAGGCTCAGGATAACCCTGCCAGTGCCAGGTTATCCCCCGATCAGCTCGAACGAGTCAGCTATATTCTCAATATCCATCAGGCATTACGTATTGTCTTCTGTAACCCGGAGAATGTTTATGGTTTTATGCAAATGACTAACCATAATCCCTACTTTAATGGTAAGACTCCACTCGATCTTATCGCAACTGGTAATTTTGGTACGCTTTATGAAGTGTTTAAACGAATTGATACAATGCGTGGTGGTCAGTGGTAGCCGATTTAAACAAAACAGTCACCTTGGTTGCTCAGCCAGCCTATCGATTGATAAACGCCAAATTTCCGCCAATTGCCATATTCGATGATGTCGCCAGTGCCGAAGAATTTGAAGCATTGTATGCCATCCAGCAGTTAACCAACCCCAGATTACAAAATGAAGCAGGTAATCTAAACTTATTGCCAAGCACACAAATCCCCTATGGTATCAGCGGCAGCTCCTATGCCTGTGCACCATTTACTCATGTTAATCCCGATGGAAGCCGCTTTTCTGATGGTTCTTTTGGCATGTTATATCTTGCTGACAGCGTTAACACTGCCATTGCCGAGGTGCTCTATCACCAGCAAAAGTACTGGCAAAATGTGACTGGCTTACATTACGACAGTATCGTCATGCGCGAGTTAAAAGTTATTTTTGATGGCGAGCTGAACGATTTGTGTGACTTAAAAGATGCCGATATTTATCACTCTGATGACTATACAGTCCCAAGAATTCTGGGCAAAAAACTATTAGCAGCAAAATCACAAGGTGTTGCATACGATAGCGTCAGAAAACCTGCCGCAATATGTTGGGGATTAATGACACCTGAGCATGTCAGCAGTGTTATACAAGCTAGTCATTATGAGTTTATTTTTAATGGTAAGACGATCAGCAATGTCAGATTTATTGCCGCCCCTGATGAGCGGCAATAAAGCCCTAATCGTTTTATAGTACGAACTTTCTAGCAAGTTATTCCGCCACAGGACGCATGTGAGGAAACAAAATGACATCCTTGATGGTTGGTGAGTCGGTAAATAACATTACCAGACGGTCAATACCAATACCCTCGCCTGCGGTTGGTGGCAAACCATATTCCAAAGCCCGAATATAATCATCATCAAAATGCATCGCTTCATCATCACCGGCATCTTTAGAAGCCACCTGATTTTGAAAACGCTCAGCCTGATCTTCAGCATCATTTAACTCAGAGAAGCCGTTAGCCAACTCTCGTCCGCCAACAAAAAACTCAAAGCGATCAGTGACAAACGGGTTTTCATCGTTACGACGGGCCAATGGCGAAACTTCCCATGGGTAAGCGGTAATGAAGGTTGGCTGATCAAGCATATGCTCTGCAGTTTCCTCAAAAATCTCACACAGGTATTTTCCCGGTCCCCAAATTTTTGCATCTTCTGGCTCTCTGACCCCAACCTGCTTGGCATAAGCTTTTAATTGTTCGAAGTGATCTTGTGGGTTATTCAATACTTGCCCATCAAACTCAGGACGATATTTAATGATGGCATCAGCCATAGTCAAACGAGTAAACGGTTGACCAAAATTATAAACAGTTTCTTTTTCGATATTACCCTGGTCATCTTTTACCGTGCTTTTTATCATCACAGTACCGAGTACTTCTTGAGCTACAGTGCGGAGCATTTCTTCGGTCAAGTCCATCAAGTCATTGTAATTGGCATACGCCTGATAAAACTCAATCATGGTGAACTCAGGATTATGACGGGTAGATAACCCCTCATTTCTGAAATTACGGTTAATTTCAAATACCCGCTCAAAACCACCAACCACCAGACGTTTGAGATACAACTCAGGAGCGATACGCAAATACATATCAATATCCAGCGCATTATGATGAGTAACAAATGGTTTGGCGGTAGCACCACCTGGGATCACTTGTAACATCGGCGTTTCAACCTCCATGAACTCACGTTCTTCAAGGAAGCGACGAATACCTGAAACAATTTTTGAACGAATATGGAAAGTCGCCCGGGTGTCTTCGTTAGTGATCAAGTCGACATAACGCTGGCGATATTTGGTTTCTTGATCAGATAAACCATGAAACTTTTCTGGCAATGGACGCAACGACTTAGTCAGCAGCGAATATTGTTCCATATGAACGTATAAGTCGCCCTTGCCAGATTTACTTAATGCACCAGTAATACCAATGATATCACCAACATCCAACACACCCCAACGGGCTTTAATGTCTTTTTGCGCGTCTTTATTGGCATAAATCTGAATTTTACCTTTCATATCCTGAATCGACATAAAAGGACCACGTTTTGCCATAATACGGCCAGCAACACTAACCACAATACGGGTTTCGGTCAGCTCATCTTTTGACTTATCAGCGTATTTGGCCTGTAGATCACCAGTATAATGCTTGCGAACAAAATCATTAGGGTGGCCATTAGCCGGACAATTCTGGCGAATGGCCGCTAATTTGCCACGTCGCTCTGCGATCAATTTGTTTTCGTCTTGTGGTGTTTGCTCTGTCATTTGGGTTCTCTTACTTTTTAAAATCCAGCTTTTAAACTCGCTTCAAGGAAACGATCTAAGTTGCCATCAAGGACACTTTGGGTATTTCTATTCTCTACACCGGTGCGTAAATCTTTGATCCGCGAATCATCCAGTACATAAGAACGGATTTGGCTACCCCAACCGATATCCGACTTGGTATCTTCCAGCGACTGCTTTTCGTCTTGCTGCTTTTTCAGTTCCAGCTCATATAATTTGGCTTTTAACAGTTTCATCGCCTGATCGCGGTTTTTGTGCTGAGAGCGGTCAGCCTGACACTGAACCACCGCATTGGTTGGCAGATGAGTGATCCGCACCGCTGAATCGGTTTTATTAACGTGCTGACCACCAGCACCTGAGGCACGGTAAGTATCAATACGTAAATCTGCCGGATTTATTTCAATTTCAATGGAGTCGTCAATCTCAGGATAAACAAACGCTGAGGCAAATGAGGTATGGCGTTTACTGTTAGAGTCAAATGGGGATTTACGTACCAGGCGGTGAACCCCGGTTTCAGTTCTGAGCCAACCATAAGCATATTCACCGGATATCTTGATAGTAGCCCCTTTAATGCCAGCAACATCGCCGCCAGTAGCTTCAATCAGTTCAGTTTTAAAACCCTTAGCTTCGCCAAAACGCAAATACATGCGTAATAACATGTTGGCCCAATCCTGAGCCTCAGTACCACCTGAACCAGACTGAATATCCAGGTAACAACTCGATGCATCATGTTGACCCGAAAACATCCGGCGAAACTCCAGCTTAGCCAGCTGCTCTTCCAGGTCATCACTTTCTACTACAGCTTCATCGAGGGTTTCCTGATCCTGAGCTTCAACCGCCAGTTCAATTAACCCTTCAACATCTTCACAACCCACATCGAGATTATCAATGGTCTGGACTATCATTTCCAAAGTCGATTTTTCTTTACCCAGCCCCTGAGCTTTTTCCGGTTCATTCCAAATAGTCGGGTCTTCGAGTTCTACGTTAACTTCTTCCAAACGCTCTTGCTTGGCATCGTAGTCAAAGGTACCCCCGAAGTACATCAGTACGCTGGCGCAACTCTTTGATTTTGTTAATAACAGGATTGACTTCTAACATGATAATGATTTAATTCTCAATGAACTTGAACAAAGGGCAGAATTGTAACAAATATCACCGGGCAATAGCAGTAGCGGCGCTGATAATTGTTTAATCTTTCATATAATTATTTAACATTTATCCGATGGATTTTGCAGCAGCTAAACGGCCAACAGTTCTGATACCAATAATTGCACGTTAAGCTTATTTCTAAACTCATTAATATCCAGCACAAACGCGGCTTTAACATGGGTTTTTGAGGCATCGGGCCAAATCGACAAATCGACATTAAAATAAATGCCATCAACGGTTACGCCATTATCATGGGCAAGCACCAGCTTTAAATGTTTCTCGCCGACCAAGCGTTGCTGGATCACCCGAAAAACCCCTTCAAAAACCGGCTCGACAAATGCCTGACCCCAAGGTCCCCCCTGTTTAAGTAACTGGACAAAATCCAGAGTAAACAAATCGGCGGGTAACTCGCCGTCAGTCAAAATAGAACAAGTACGTTGCTCATCAGTAATATGCTTTTCGATGGTGTATTCAAAAGCCAGCTTAAAGGTATCAAAACGGTTGCCATCGATACTCAATCCTGCGGCCATGGCATGACCACCAAACTTTTTAATTAAATCAGGGTACTGAGTGTCAATTTCTTCGAGAATATCACGAATGTGCAAACCGACGATTGAGCGGCACGAACCTTTCATTTCGCCATTATCTGCCTGAGCGAATACCACCGTAGGACGGTTATAACTATCTTTTATGCGTCCAGCTACAATGCCAATAACCCCCTGATGCCAATCCGCTTGAAACAGACAAATACCATCTGGCACTTGAGCACCATCTAGCTGTAAAGCCGACAATATCCGTTGTGCTTCAGTTTGCATCCCCTGCTCTATTTCGCGGCGATCTTTGTTCAGTTGGTCCAGTTGATAAGCAATATCCTTAGCTAAATCGGGGTCATCTGTCAGTAAGCAACTAATGCCTAAACTCATATCGTCAAGCCGTCCGGCTGCGTTTAAACGAGGTCCCAAGGCAAAACCTAAATCAGTAGCAACCATTTTATGCTGTTGTCTGCCGGCAACTTCTATCAGGGCTTTTATACCCGGACGACAAGCCCCACTACGAATACGCTGTAATCCCTGATGGATTAAAATACGGTTATTAGTGTCCAGTTGAACCACATCAGCCACAGTACCCAGTGCAACCAAATCCAGTAACTCGGCAATGTTGGGCACTTTTTTATCACCAAAGTACCCTTGTAGCTTTAGCTGGCTTCTTAACGCCAGGAGCAAATAAAAAGCGACACCAACCCCGGCAAGGTTCTTACTTAAAAACTCACAACCGTGCTGATTTGGATTAACAATCGCATCCGCTGCAGGTAACTCTTTACCCGGTAAATGATGATCTGTAACCAGCACCTGAACACCTGACTTTTTCGCCGCCGCTACTCCAGAGACGCAAGAGATACCGTTATCAACGGTAATAATCAGTTCAGCCCCCTCAGCCACCGCCAGTTCGGCCATTTGCGGGCTCAGGCCATAACCAAAACCAAAACGGTTGGGCACTAAAAACTTGACCCGGGTGTAACCCATCATTTTAAGCCCCAACACCATCACCGCAGTACTGGTTGCCCCATCGGCATCAAAATCACCAACAATGATAATTCGCTTCCCTAAACGTAACGCTTCCACCAACAATTCAACTGCTCCAGTCATTCCGACAAACTTGTCAAAATTTAACAATCCACTCACCGAGGTGTTCAACTGTTCAGTATCGGTGATCCCCCGGCTGGCATAAATTTGCTTAAGGACTGGGTGAATAGCGTCGGGTAAAAAAGAGTCATCGACTCTGGGGCGTGTAATCATATTTTTTTGCATCAGGATTATCTGTATTGGATTGACGTCGAGGATTATTGCTCAGTATTGTGCTACAAATACGGGCTTTGAACCAGCTTAAAAAACAATAAAGGCCGCAAAGCGGCCTTTATAACATCATCTGATATCAGCGTTATTAACGATGATTTGATGACTAAATTATTTAGCTTCCAACGCAGCAAAAAGCTGTTCTGGTGGCTGGTAACCAGGGATCATAGTACCGTCGCCCAAAATGATGGCTGGAGTTCCAGTTACACCGACTTTCATACCCATGGCATACTGTTCAGCAATCGGTGCATCACAACTTTTCGCTGCTGCGATATCCATGCTGCCACCGTTTTTCACTTCGGTAAGCGCTTTTTGTTTATCCGCGGCACACCAAACCGCCTTTAACTCTTTAAACGTTGGACCAGTAATGCCGCTACGTGGGAAGGCCAGGTACTGTACGGTAATACCTAGGTTATTGTAATCTTCCATTTGCGAATGCAGTTTACGACAGTAACCACAAGTGGTGTCGGTAAAAACAGTCACTTTATGCTTTTCGTTTTTAGCCGGATAAACAATCATGTCACCTTCAAATTGTTTAACACCATCAATACGCACTTGAGCTAACGCTAGCTCAGAAATGTTTTCAACACCTTCTTTAAGATCATAAACCTTACCATGAACCAGGTATTGGCCATTTTCACTGAAATAAAACAAACCACGATTAGTGATCACCTGAAACAAACCATCCACCGGTGATTTGGCAATCGTTTGAGCTTTAAGGCCCAACTTAGTCAGGTTTTGTTTGATTAATCCATTGATGGCGGGTTCAGCAGATGCCATGGCTGGTGATGACACCGGATCTGCCGCTGAGGCAAAAGCCGATAAGGTTAAACATAATACAGCAAAAATAGATTTCATGGGTACCACTTCTCTTAAGTTTAATTGTACAAATTTCATTCACATATAAGACCGGGTTCATCATAAAAAACTTTCTCCTTATAGTCAATCCTTTGTTTCTGCGCTAGTGATAAATGTTACATCCTTGTAACAAATATTGTTGTAAATGATATCCTTAACTTCTTGGGTGATGCTCAGCATGAACTGACTTTAACCTTTCTTTAACTACGTGGGTGTATATTTGTGTCGTTGATAAGTCACTATGGCCTAAAAGTAATTGTACCACCCGTAAATCAGCACCATGATTAAGCAGGTGAGTAGCAAAAGCATGGCGTAAAGTATGAGGTGATAAGGATTTTCTGATCCCCGCTTGTTGGGCGTACAGCTTAATCCGGTACCAAAAGGTTTGACGGGTCATTTGAGTACCTCTTTTGCTTGGGAACACCACGTCACTTTGCTGGTCAATGAACGATGCACGTCCTTCACGCTTAAACTTATCAATCCAATAGTCAGCTTCTTGACCCATCGGTACCAAACGCTCTTTACTGCCTTTGCCAAACACCCTGACAACCCCCTGACGCTGATTGATGTTATCCAGTTTTAAGCTCACCAACTCAGTCACCCGTAATCCGGTAGCATAAAGTAACTCAATCATAGCCTTATCTCTTAAACCAATGGGATCGTCAATATCAGGTGCTGCCAACAAGGCTTCGACGTCTTTTTCGGTCAATGTTTTAGGCAATGGTGCTTCTAGTTTGGGCATCGCGATATACAACATAGGGTTAGCACTGATGACTTTTTCGCGAAAAAGATAACCATACAAACGCCTCAAGCTGCTGATTGCTCTGGCTGTACTACGGGCTTTAAGCCCTTTTTCTTTGCGATGAGTTAAGTAGTTTTCGATAGTCTGACGGGAAACATCCAGCAAATTATCACCCAGCGCCTGCGCGAACCGCTCAAAATGAGTCAAATCGGTGCGATACGAGACCAGGGTGTTATCGCTTAACCCTTGCTCCAGCCAGATAGTATCCAAAAATTGTTCAATGTAGGGTGAGTTCATTAGTTGTTCTTTTTGCTTTTTGCTTTTTGTTAAGGGTTTGATAAACTGCGCAACCTAGTTTTTACCACACTTTGGCGAATTATCCGAATGAAAATAGGCTTGTTTTACGGCTCTACCACCTGCTACACCGAAATAGCAGCAGAAAAAATCCAGCAATGTATCGGCGCAGCAATTGTCGATGTCTTTGATATAAAAGACACACCATTAGAGAACATGTTGCAATACGATTATTTAATCCTCGGCATTTCGACCTGGGACTTTGGTGAGTTGCAAGAAGATTGGGAAGGCATTTGGGATGATATTGATGATCTTGACTTAAACGGTAAAGCTATTGCCATATTTGGCATGGGTGATCAGCAAGGTTATACCGAGTGGTTTCAAGATGCGGTGGGCATGTTGCATGATAAAGCCGTAATACAGGGGGCGACTTTAATGGGTTACTGGCCTAATCAAGGTTATGAATTTGAAAAGTCACTGGGGTTAACTGAAGATAAAACCGCGTTTTTAGGATTAGCTCTGGATGACGAAAGTCAATATGATTTAACCGATCAACGTATTGCCAGCTGGTGCCCGCAAATTCTTGAAGAAATCAGCGCTTTAAGTGAGCCAGACTAAGAAGTTTGGAATAAGGCCGATGGGGTTCCACCAGCCTGACAACCGCGATTAAAGGTTTTTGGCAATCCCGACATCAAGTCGTTCAAACCAGGTAATAAAGTTATCGACGTGCTCACCTTTAAAGATACGTCCGTGCTGAGGTGCCATCATATCGATGTCCATACCTCTGACTCGTTTACACCAATCATTTTTTGCCCGATTTGACGGCATCCAGCGCTGATGAAAGAGTTTCATATGGGCGGTATGTTTATTAAAGTCTTTCACATACAAAGGCGTCTCACCTTCTTCGAGGGCCGCGCCGATATCACCACTCATCAAAATTTTGGCTTGTGGATCATAAACATTAAAATTACCCGATGAATGCAGGTAATGAGCCGGACTAAAGTTAAGCGATATATTACCCAACTGCATCACCATGCCGGTGTCTGGGATTGGCACATATTCAATATGTTCCATACCGAAATGACGAATAAACCCTTCCCATAACCATGGGCTGTACAACTTGGCG
>JBLHHD010000040.1:0-12316 GCA_047614605.1 Alteromonadaceae bacterium | reverse complement strand
CTCTTGTGGCTATTTTTGCGGCTTGTCTTGTACTAGTGAGTGCTGGAGGCTCAGGTAATGTGATTTTTTTCATCATCAGTGGCTTGTTCACTTTTGCAGCCGCTTGTTGCTCCGCTGGTTTGGGCTGTTGCTCTGACCATTTCGTGACCTTATCGGCCAGTTGTTGAAAATACCAAAAGTAAGCCACGGCAAACACTAATAGCAATGCCAATAAGCAGCAAGCACCTAACCCTATAGAACAAAAGCCTATCGAGGATAAGTGTTTGCTGCCAGTGTTGTTCATCGACCCATACTCAACGCTTTTAAAGCCATTCGCTGAGACAGGTTTTGCAGGGCTTTACGACGCTGCAGGTTAGTCATCAAAGGGGCCTTTAACAAGGATGGCGATTCAAATGCAGATGTAGTGCTAGTGCTTATGTTGGCGATTCGATCATCCTCTATTACGCCCACTTCAACCACATCAGTCGTACGTACCTTAGTAAATGAAGTTTCGCTAGCGGCTGTTTCGACGGGTAATTGCTGCTCACCTTGCCATTGTTGCTGCTGTGCTATTTCCTGTGCTCTTTCCTGTGCTATTTGCTGTGCTATTTGCTTTTCGAGCCGTTGCTCAAGTTGTTCAACAGCCGCTTTTGCTGTGGCTTTTTGTTCAGCCAGCAACACCACTTGTTGTTCCATACTGAGTAACTTACCTTCAAGCGTTTGCATTTGACTGCGTTTAGCCTCTTCGCTGGCGGTGATCTGCTGGCGTAAAGCGTTAACCTGTTTATCGACTCGTTGGTTAAGTGTCTGAGTGATTTTCTCCATCTGTGCCTCGGGTGACTGCTCGGCCAGCCAGTTTGATACAACCGATGATTCGTTGGCTAACAGGTAAACAGCCGAGCCACCAATAAGTGCCATAATAACTAAACTTTTCATGCTATTTCTCCTGTTGCTGTGGATGGATTAAGTTCTGTGCTGGCAATTTGCAGCTTTACCCGGCGAATAGATACAAACGCTCGCAGTGCATTAGCCGATGGTAACCCCACTACAGTGGTCATAAATGCGGTAGAAAAATGGGTGGTTAACCCCTGGATAATCTGCTGGATAGTGTCCGGGGTGATTTGTTGATCAGATAACGAACCAATGCCCATGCTCAACCCCAGTAATGTATAAGTCAGTGCCAGTGTAGCCACACCACTGGAAGCTTGCTGACCAATCTCAAACCAGTAAGCTTCCATTTGAGGATGAGCAAGGCTAATACCCGCCCAAATTCCCAGTCCCATCAAACTCAGATAGAGGATGATAAAGCTCATACTAAAGACTTTTTCGAGCCAGGCGAGGATCACTGATAAATCCATTTGGGTCATGTAGACCGCAAAAGCCATCAATACCACTAAAGCGCCAATACCATAACCCAGTGTTTTTAGCACGCCTACAGCCAGCGGTGGATGGGCCACAAAAGGCACGACTTTACTGATGCTGTCCATTATCTTAGACCAGCTTTGGTAGACATCACAGTGGCTGTCGACAAGCCCGACTGTGCCAGCCAGTGATCGGTAATATCACGCTTGGCCTCAGCACTGGCATGAACCAAAAAGGTCAGGTCATAATGACCAAATGCACGTTTTACCGTCGGGTTGTTGTTACCCAGTAAACGCTCATCTCTAAGTACCATACGTTCAATATCGGTCAGGCGGCGATAAAAGCGCTTGATATGCTGACGACGGGCGTTGGCATCGTATTGCTCATCCACCATCAAACCAATTAATGAAGCCCGCTCACGCTCCAAACTTTCGACACTGTGAATGTTGGCTGCCTGTGCAACATTGCTGACGGCTAAGCCGTAAAACAACACAAGGGTGATAGCCGTTAAGGTTTTTTTGTTAAAAAATAAAGTGTTCATCATCTGTCTCCAGGGCTACGAATAAAAGTCACGGATATAATCGCTATCGATAGGGATTATTGGCCAATAAATAAATCAGTGGTACCCGATAAGCTCACGCGAGCCCGTTGGGCCTTTTGTGTCCCATCTTCCTCAGATGAAGCCAGCAACTGATGTTCCAGCGTTTGTGCGTCCATTGCCACTAGTTTGGCCATGTAACTTAACATCAGCTTTTCCTGGTCGAAGATGGCTTGCTCAGCATTAAGGCTGGTCAGCAAATGCCGTACAAAATCGGATTTACTCACCTGCTGACCGTCAACCGCTGGTGAGGCGTTGGCGGTATGGATGTTAATGGCCGCTTTTAGGGCTTCGAGCTTTGACATGTTTTTAGCATAATCATTACTGTATTCGCTGTTGCCATCACCGGCTTCAAGCAATGCGTTATCGACCAGAGCTTTGGCACTTTCCATCCGTTTACGAGCGTTTTTCTGAGCTTGTTTTAATTCAATCACTTCAAGGCTGTTGGCTTTTTGATTGGCCCGGTTCACTTTTGTCAGGACTTTTTCGTAGATGGTGCGTCGCGTATCCATGGCTTGTTGATCTAAAATTTGTTTTTGCGCCATCAAATCCAGGTAATCCGATTTTGCTTGTAAAAACTGGTGTTTCAGCTCCACCAGCGCCTCACCACTTACCCCTTCAATCGCGGATTTAACCTCATGCATGGTGGTAACTACTTCATTCATACTCTGATCCAGAGCATCCATTTGAGCTGCCAGTGGCGAGGCCAAAAAGTCACTTTCAATGGTTTGAGTGAGGTAATTGGCTGGCAAACTAATCAGCTTTTCGCTCGATACCGGTTGCCAGTCTGGCGCTTGTCCGGCCACGGCAGTACCACTGGCACAAACCATAGTGATTGCCACCAACAGTTTTTTGATTTGATGCGGGTTAACTAGATGCGGGTTAACTAAAGTCATAAAATTATCCTTTATTTGCTCAACGCCACCCAAAACTTAGTGACTGGCCCAATACTGTTTACGTTGAAATTCTGCCAGCAGGGTTTTATTGACGTTAAGATCCACCTGCTGTGCGGAGTGTCCGGCATCGTTAAGCAACAATTCGAAAGTATCAATAAACGAAGTTTTATCAGCAAAGTACAGATCCCTGCCACTAAACGATTGTTTAAAACCGGCCAGCTGTTCGCGAGACTTGCCGATATCACCACCTTTGAGGTAGTTAAGTACCGCTAGTGCTTGTAACTGCATCATCTGCTGCTGGGTAATAAATGAATGGCCGTTGGTTACGGTATCCAGACAACCGCCAATGGCATTGGCTGAGGCCAGATATTGTGCCAGTGAAGCGTTTTTCTCGGCACTGCGGTCCATTGCGACAATTTCGTCACGGCATTGGTAAAAGGCCCCCTCATCTGGTTTGTCGTTTACCTGAACCACAGGCTCGGGGGTATCGTTTGAGTCAGGTAAAAATGCACTGAAGTTGGGCGTCATATTACAGCCAGACAATAGTATTGCTGCACCTAGTCCGATAATTACAGACGTTAATTTTGTCATGGTCTACTCCAAAGTAACCGTTGATTTTTAATCGCTGACTTGGCTATAAATGGATTAGGGAGTTTTTTATGTGAAATAGAAGGTTTTTTTTACGTGGAATAGAAAGTGTGATTAAAAAATGTGTCGGCTGACAAAAATGTAGGTCGGTTATGGTTGGTAAAATACCCTCAACCCCACTATTTACGGGGTTTAGGGTTATGGATTTACTTTAGTTTCGTTTTATAGTCCCGTCTTTTTTCCAAAACGTTAACGCCGGAATTTGTACTTCCCAAAACTCATTGGCATTCCAGGTAAACTCATCACTGTAACGCAAGTTAAAGTATTCGGCATCATAATCACTAGCCGCCCTGACACTATCGTAATATAGGTTATTCGCTGGTGAAACCTGCACTTCGTACTGACTTAGTGACTGTATCTGCTGACGGGTGATTTGTTTACAATAGGGTTCATCGGGATAAACCGGATATAGGGATGAGACGATGCCTTTTTCAATGGCATTGGTTTCTTTGCAAAAAAAGTAAATCCCACTACCTATCGGAAATTTACCGACCATGGCTAAAAACAGCCGGGCAAACTTGGCGTTATACAAGCTATCCGCGAGACCTTCTTCAATGATGTCATAAGCCTTAAAAATTATATCGTAATCACTGTCTGGTTTAGTCGAAACAATAAAAGACGCATAAACCGATGGGATACGTAGCACATCATCAATTTCGGTTTCTTTACCCGGGCGATTATCAAGCAACGACAACATAAACTGTAACTTTTCAGTTTCGTACTCAATTTGGTCTCTTTGTTCAGTCCGGGTATCAAAGCGTAACTGCGGAATACCGATACCAATTTTGAGGTAATCAATGGATTTCTTCTGCATGGATTCAATCAGTTCACACCGTTGCTCTGCATCAAGCTGACGGTAACGATCACCACTAAAAATATCCTCAGCTTCCGGCGAATAACTGCCAATGCCTTGAAGCAAAGCCGCTTTGGCGATGGGTTTTAAAATTTCTTCTCGGTATCTGATTTTAAGCTCAGGATGTAATGCCATTCTCTCAGCAGGTATGTGTCTGTCATTGCCCGGACCAAAAATTTCATCAAGTATTTCTTTAAGGTAAGGATTTACAAAGTCATGATTAACTCTGACCTCTTCAAATAAAGCCACGACCAATGCCGCGGTATAAATGGGTTTAAACTTTTCATTTCTGACACAACGGACTTTCTCACCAGGCAACGGTGTTGATAAGGCGATGGTGCCCAAAAATTGAGAAAATAACCGCTTGCTGTCCAGTAAATCCAGCATATTATCAGCCAGTTTGTCCAGATGCTCGTAG
The DNA here is from genome assembly GCA_047614605.1 of Alteromonadaceae bacterium. GTDB lineage: Bacteria > Pseudomonadota > Gammaproteobacteria > Enterobacterales > Alteromonadaceae > JABSOG01. The sequence goes on along the minus strand of JBLHHD010000040.1, from coordinate 7,562 downwards.
CGTGAGGTGCGTTTGCGGATGATGCTTTCTTTGATCGTCTGATAACGTTTAGTGAAATGATCGCTGCGGGTATAAAGCGTCATCAAATATTTCGAGGCGGATTTTTTCCCTTTAATTTGCGGTAATTTTCCATGCTCAGTTTTGTAGTCGACAATAATATCAATTTGCTTTTCATAAGCCGCAATGTTTTTCTTAAGCTGATTAAGCTCCTTCATCTGGCTGATATAGTCGACAAAAAACAGGCCCGACTCCTCGACCAGCTGCTGATGCTGCTGTTTGTATTGACTAATTTTTTTCGAAATAGCACTCGCCATGGTCGGAATTGTGGAGAGTCTATCGATATTATAGGTGCGATTTTTTAATTTTGGCATACTCGTCATATCATCAACTTCTTCTACTGTGATACTTTAACAGTTATCGGCCAGTTTCTTAATCAGTTGATTATTTTTATTTAAACTCATTTGTATCTAACGACACATTAAACGCTAGTGTGAAATTACCGATCCAATTATTTACCCGTCAAATCGCGGGCCAGACGAAAACCCACATTGTTTTGGCGTGTCGATACGGGTGCGTTATTGCGGTTCGATGCCCTTAATGCCCAGCGACCTTCTTTAAATGAACCACCACGGATCACTCGCCTGTCACAATCGACCTGTGACACATCAATCTTACCTGTTAGTGAAAATGTTTTATAACTGCCTTTATCCCAACAATCATTCACCCATTCCCAGACATTACCATGCATATTATAAAGTCCCCAAGGGTTAGCTGAGAACTGGTTCACTGGCGTTGGTTTGGCGGGTTTTTGACACTCCCCCGAAGAATAGCCATAACGGGCTTTATCGCACTGACTGTTATCTCCCCAGCTGTAACGGGTCGTTTGTCCGGCTCTGGCGGTATACTCCCATTGGGTTTCACTGGGCAAATAATATTTTCGCGAGCTAAGGCGGTTAAGCCAGGGTAAGTAATAACGACTGATCTCTTGCCAACTCACAGACGTTATCGGCATATCACCTTTACCCCAACCATGATCTGACACTCTCGGACAAACCCCGGCACTAATGCAAGGCTGATACATATTCCAGCTCACCTCATGGCTGAGCAATTTAAACCCTTGCACAGTGCGTTGGTGAGCGGGTAATTCATCACTGTCACAATCACCTGCTCCGGCATTGCAACCCATCATAAAGTCACCGGTGGCAATGGTGATCATCGCTTGTTCAATCTGTTTAATCATCAACGGCTGCACTCTTAAGCGAGCTTGCTTGAGCTTACTCAGTAATGCATCGCTGACTTGTCCGCTTAGTTTACTGGAGCGGCGGTGACTTGCAGAACTATCGCTTTGAAAAGCGACAATGGCCTTTTTAGTGATGTCATCCAGCACATTATCAACCTTGCCCTGCAAATAGTTCAATCGTTTAAGCTCGGTTTGCACAGCCAACACCAGTTGTCGGTATTCTGCGGCCTCTTTTGCCAAACGAGCTTGTTCAAGTTGTTGCTTTTGTTCCAGAGCTTGTTTATCTAGCTGCAATTTTTCGAGTAAAGGCTGCGCTTGTTCAGCATACTTGCCCCCCAGATGTTGACTTAAGTATTGTTGGTAGCCAGCAATTGAAGCATCAGCCTGTGCCACTTGCCAATCGCCAGCATCGATTATTTGCGCAAGCCGGGTAGTCGCCTCTTGCAAGTAAATACCCTGAGGGTGAAAAGCCAGGTAATTTTGGTAAGCCGACAAGGTGTTTTCCTGGGCGGTTTTTTGCCAATCGAGCAGGTCTTCAAGGGCTAGCATTTTTTGTTCGGCATCTTCAATAAATATCCCTTGAGGGAAAGCTTGCAGGTAATCGGCATAACCTGCGGCGGTATCTTGTGTCACCGTTTGTTGCCACGCCTGTTCGTCCAACTGGCGAAAACCCGCTTGTGCCTGAGGGATAAAATCACTGTCAGGATATTGTTGTTCAAATGTCAGATAAGCCTCAGGCGTGTGGGCCAGCTGCGCCTCTTGCCATGCCTCATCATCAAGCAAGGATAAATCATATAAATAGGCTGCGACCATGGCAACGATACTCAACCCGCCACTAATCCCGGCCAGTTTGAGTTTACGGCGAAACTGACCACGTAGTTGCTCAATGGCCGCTTTGGCTTGCACTTCATATTTACCATCCGGGTAATGCATCAAGTAATGATCATAAGCCCTTCGGTTATGGCTGCTGGTTGCCGCTTGCCATGCCTGTTCTTGCGCTTTTTGTTCCAATTGTGTCATTAATGCCTGTTGTTTGTCTTCACAGTATGGCAGACCTATCCCCTGTGGGAAAAGTTCCTGATACGAATGATAAAAGCTCGGCATTTTTTCAGCGTCGGCCCGTTGGACGGTCAATTGCCAGGCTTTTTCATCAGCCTCATGAATATGTTGCCCCTCAGGCCAATCCCGCAAATAATCGGCGTAACCTTGTAAAGTGTTAAGTGCCAGTGCCTGTTGCCATGCCAGCTGGTGTTTTTGTTGTTCGTTGACTTGTGACCCCTGACGACTCCACTTTTGTTGTCCATCTTCAGCCGGGGTCGTTGGAGCTGTTTCAATCGGTTGTTCAACCGTGGTTTTTTCAGGTTCAGGTTCGAATTCAGGTTTTGATTTTAATTCAGGGTCTGATCTGCTCTGTGGCTCAGCAGAAGGGTTGCTTTGATTGTCAGTGGTGCGGATGTGCAAATGTGACGTTATTTGCTCATCGGTTAAACCGATAGCTCTGCCCGCTTCGGTTAAAGCGGCTACTATTTCGCTGTCAGGCTTAACAGGTGCCTGTTGCGGTGTGCAATGTTTATTCACACTTTGTAGCCACTGCGCCAAAGGTTCGATTTTATCTGCCAATGACTGACGGGTTTGATTTATCAGCAGCTGCAACCCCGCTTCATCTAATCCGCCAATATCAGCGAGAGTTTTTAAAATAGGTAACTCATCATCACTGATATCCGCGTTACTGAGCAGTAACTGTTCAATCTTTGCCACCAACGGTTTTAAGGCCGGTTTTATCTGCGTTGCAACGGGTGTCACCTCAGTAAAGGTATCACTGTCATGTTCAACCTCCGAGTTATCAGCCCCGGATAAGCTGGCCTGTAATAATTGTAAAAACGTCTCGGCATCTGCTGGACGATAGTGTTTTTGTGGCGATAAAGCGCGTAATAAGAGTTGATTTAACTCGGCTGACAGCTGCGGCTGGTAATCAAGTGGCTCAGCAAAACGCCCTTGCGGTAAAGTGCCAGTGATCATCCTATAAGCCAAAACGGCCACACTGTAAACATCGCTGGTGCAATCGACATATTTAGCACTTTCGTGTTGCTCTGGGCTCATATAATGATGCGAGCCCATAGCCATCGCACTTTGGCTATGACTGGTATCAGGCATTTTGGCGATACCAAAGTCGCACAATTGCAGCTGATTATCGTCACTAAATAATACGTTGGCTGGTTTGATATCTCTGTGTACCAATCCGGCTTGATGCACTGGGGTCAACGCAGTGAGTATTTGCTGGAGGTAGTTTAACCCAATCGGCAAAGGTAAAGGTCTTGGTTGTTGTTCTGGCGGTAGTTGGGCAATCAGCTTAGGATCGCTCACATCACTACCTAAAACACCTTTAAGTGAGTGCTCAAGGTAAGGCATTACATAATAAGGTAGCCCCTGTTCAGTAACATCAAATTCATACATATCAACGATGTGAGGATTGGCGCTGAGTTGACGTAATGCTTTAGCTTCATCAACAAAACGTTGCTTTAATACCAGATCGGCATCTGTAGTTGCTGAGATGACCAAGCTAGCAAGATTTTTATCTTTGAGGCGGAACAGTTTAATGGCCACCCGCTCTTGCAAATGAGGGTCTTGGGCCAGGTAAACAGCACCAAATCCGCCTTCACCAAGTTGTCTGATTATGTTGTACTTGCCAATTTGTTCAGGACAAAGTTCGGCTTGCGGTAGTATTTCATGGTCGACCAGCTCTTTATAGCCCGACCCTTTATAGCCCGACCCTTTATAGCCCGACCCTTTATAGCCCGACAGTTCATTAGCTAAAGTCAAAGCCAGTTCAAGTCGGGTTAACGGGTGAATAATCAGTTGGGGGATCAGCGGTTCGATGATGCGGGTATCTTCGGCATTTTCAAAGGGCACAAAACATTGCACCTCAATGCCTTTATCCAGCCACTGTTGCAGCTGTGTTTGACTGTTTAGTAACTTGGCTTCAACACTGGCAACCAGACCAATGCTTTTGTCCTTTTTAATCAGCCCGGTGGCCCAGATCACTTTGTCTGTAGGCTGTGGTTCACCCTGACCCAAACTGCCTATGTGATCGATATAATGGGCCAGATAAAAACCCAACTGCCAGCTATTACCCTGATCGATGCGATCGCTAACATCAATGCGAAAAGCACCATGACCAAAATCTTTATGAATAAAGCCAGTACCTTTTTTGACAAATTCATGATAACGATGACTGATTGGTAATGCTTCAACGGTTCCGTTGAGACACACCACAGACTGGACATTATCTTCTTCTGCACTGACCTGCTGCACCGCAACCAAACCTCGGGTTGTCGCTACATATACAAATACACCCATTAATTAAACCAGACTCAGCTCGGTATCCAAGTCACTTAAGGATAACAAACGTAAATCTGTTGATGCCACTATAAGCTGTGATTTATTTGTCGTCGGTGGCGCAAAATCAAGCCGGCACGGTCCGTCATCCCCATTAATATGCAACGTCAGCGGCTGACCTTCGACCACCAGGTTGTGATAATCAAGCTCAATAATGATATAAACTTGTCCGGGATGGTTTTTCGCGGCTTTAAATTGCACCGTAAACCCCTGCCCAATTCGCTGGTTTATTTCGTCATTGTCCTGAGCATGAGCTTCGCGGGGGGCATAAGCGCAACGGGCTTGACTGAGCAATTGATTATAGGTTCGCCGACTTGACAAATTACTACCCAACAGCCGGCTGACCCGTTCAATATCAATATTGGCGTTGCCCAGTATAGCGGCGTCACCCAATATATAGTGCAAAATCTCGGCAATCATTAACGGTCTCTCATCCGCAGATGATGAGCCTAAAGCCTCAGTGGACGCACAGGCCAATCCCCGACGAGCCTGCAAAGCGACAAAAGCTTGTTCAGCCAGTGACTCAGGTAAGCCCTGATGTAATTCACTCATATTCTAACCTCACTTTCTAATCTCACTTTCAAACTTCATTGATTTTTACTATACATTTTCTCGAAGGTACTTTGGAATATGGCAAAGTCAGCCGCCGATTTTTGCGTCAAATCCTGATCAGCCAAAAATAATTGTTTAATATGCTTGTTCAGCAAGGCTAGTTGTCCACGACATCCACCCAGACTATCAAATCCCAGCTCATACTCATTGAGTGCTTCAACCTCAGGTAATTGCTTAAACCCCATGCGATTATTCGCTTTAAAGGCCGCTTTGGCCTGTTGCAGTAATTCGTTAACCGGCGGATGCTGCAAGCGGTATTGGGCCAGCCGGGCAAAAAACAATGCGCTGATCTGTTCAATCAATTGCGGCCCTGCTAATCCCTCGTTTTGCCCTATGGCCAACAACTCCTGGCGAATGTCCAGTAATCGCTGCTTAATCAAAGCCCACTGTTGAGCACTTAATAACTCGGCCATCGGCTGTAATGCGCTGGTTTGCTGATGCTCAGTCAAAATAAACACAATGGCCAAACGGACATTAGCCAAGCCTTGACTAAGCACGCTTAAATCGCTCAGGTAATGTTCGTATAAAAACGCAGTGCCTTTGGCTACTTTTGCCTTAACCACTGTATTGTCACCGTTTCTGACAGCTTGCACTAACTCAGCCTGCCAATCACCAAATAAACGCGTTCGGGCGACCGACAAGGGCAAGCGGCTAACGGCACCACCAGCAAGTATCAGCGGCTCAAGTAATTGCAGCTGTTGCTTGGTGATAAATTTCACCGAGCCGGACAACCAGCCGATATCACTGATCTCATCTTCACTGGTGAGTAAATGATCCAGCAACTCAGGGTGGATCTCCCCTTGCTCAGTGTCATAGCCAATGGTAGCTGCATGGGCTATCTGTTGCTTGTTATCGCCAATTGCTAGTGCCTGTAATAAGCTAATAAAGTTCTCGACCACCGTGCGGTAACGTCTAAAACCCAGTCCGTCATCCTGCTCTAATGCCTGATGCTGCCAAAACTGCAAAATCAGCTCATCATTAATCTGCTCTTTTAAACGCTGTGTCGGGTCCTGCGCTTTAAGCCATTGGGATAAAAAACGAAAACGTCGTTGCTGCTGGGCAGGTACCAAATGATCATTAAGGTAGGCGTAGAGCGATTTTTGTAACTGCGACGAAAACGCTTTAAGTTGAGCCAAGCGACCATGCTCAAGTTGGACCTCAGCATCTTGTAGTAATTGGGGAGAAACATTGACCAACAACTCAAAGAGCACCGCCAAAAAACCCACCCGGGTGGGTGAGATAGCAAACTCACTGTTATCAAGGCTGATATGGAGAAAGTCTTTACCTATATAAACTGTGTTTTCATCGCCCGGTGTCAATCCAGCAAAGGCCAGACGAAAACGCCGTGGAGTAATGGCTTCGTTTAACCAAAAAAAGTCCAGTAATGGCGAGTGTCTGCTGGTTGGGGTTAGTTGCATCACGCTGTATAACAGATAACTCAGTTCGAGGCAGGCTTTGCCGTAATTGCGACAGACTACCGATTGCGCTACGCCATTGACATCATCAAGACGAAACTTGTTGCCAGCCATGCCTGGGGTCTCGCGCAAACTGTCAAACATACCAACCAATTCGTCGCTGACGCCGTATCGCGCCAGTGCACTGGTATCGGCGGCATCGTTATATTGAGCGGTCATTTATCAAAGGTCAACTTGCCTTAAGGTATTGTGAGCTAACCATAAAAGAAAACGACAAGTGAAGCAAGACTAAGCTGGATCACCGTGTTAACGCTTTAGGTTATAGCGACGCAGTGCCCGTAAATTGCTCACTAACGCTTGACGTTGGGGTGACAGGTTATCCAACAAATCTTTATCATTATTTTGCTCTTCGATTGACTGTTGTCCGGTCTCATCCCTGGCTGACTTTCGCCTCACCAGCATTTGATTAAGTAAACTCGAACCATCAGAGAAGTCATCAAGTGCATTAATATTAACTGGCTTTTGCCGTTGACGACGACTTTTACGGGGGACCTCTGGAACATCGGCTACAGGCATCGATAAAAGATCGTTATCACGACGAGTTGGTCCCATAGGCCGTTCTTCAGTGACTGATAACTGTAATTGATCATTTGGCCGCACCAGTGGATCCGATTCATTATCGGCATACGCTTTATCAAAATCTACCGGTGGGTTTACGCCATCTAGTGCAGCCTGTACTTTGGGGTGCTTTATATAATACTGCCTTTGTGCCATTACCTGGCTTACATAATGTTGAGTGGCAGGCATAATCGCTAAGCCATTAGCGGTTTCAACCCCTGCCCCACCATGATAAGCAGACAAGGCAATATCAACATAATCATCGTAGCTGACCAACAATT
>JBLHHD010000039.1:0-12322 GCA_047614605.1 Alteromonadaceae bacterium | reverse complement strand
ATAACTGGTGGTAGTTGAGGTACCCAGTGCAGCACCAGTCATTGTCGCCACACTATCGGCCATTAATGCCCGCTTCAAGCGAGGCAAACGACCGGTTTTATCTAGCAGATTCCCCCGGTGCGCTGCCGCAATTAAAGTGCCTGAGGTATCAAACAAATCAACAAATAAGAAGGTAAAAACAATGCTAATTAAGCTCACGTCCAACACTGCCGCCAAATCCATTTCCATAAAAGTTGGCATCATACTTGGCGGTGCTGCCAATACGCCCTGGTATTGAGTCATCCCCAAAACCAGCGAAATCAGGGTAACCACTACAATACCAATCATTACCGCACCAGTGACTTTACGATAAGCCAGTGCACAAATAATAAAAAAGCCCAAAAAAGTCAACAAACTGGAGGGCGCTAACAAGTTGCCTAACGAGACTAACGTAGCCGGATTAGCAACGATGATACCGACATTTTTTAACGCGATCAGCGCCAGAAAAAAACCAATACCGGCAGAAATACCAAACCGCAGCGATTGAGGAATACTATTAACGATCCACTCACGCACTTTAAACAAGCTCAACAACAAGAAGATACAGCCCGAAAGAAAAACCGCTGCCAATGCTACCCGCCAGTCGTGCCCCATAGTGCCGACCACAACAAAAGCGAAATAGGCGTTGATGCCCATACCCGGTGCCAGTGCTATCGGATAGTTGGCTAGTAACCCCATGATCAGTGAACCAACAGCCGCTGCAATACAGGTTGCAGTGAATACGGCTCCATAGTCCATTCCAGCGGCTGCCAGCATATTGGGGTTAATCACAATAATGTAAGCCATGGTCAAAAAGGTGGTGATCCCGGCAATGACTTCGGTTTTAATGTCGGTGCCGTGAGCCTTTAATTGAAAGCGTTTTTCGAACATTGAGCGACAACCCATTAAAGAAAATTACTCAATACTAGCATTTTGTGCGGGAATTAATAGTAGGAGCAGCCTCTGCGCTACGAATTGTTTCGTGATTGATGAAGGGGCCATATTAAGAATAACGGATACAGTCATGCTCGTTCCTTGTGGATGACTGCAATTGGTATTTTTTGTCACACCAGTTAAATCACCATCGTACTGACCGCTGATTTTCTCTGCATGACGCAACATATAAACCGTGTGATCACCATCTGCTGCCACCGCTGGCGTAGCCAATACAACACTTAACATCAAACTACAAATCAGTCCTAATTTTTTAAACATTTATACACCTTCTATGGCTATAAACATAAGGTTAAACGATACAAATATGTAGCATTGTATTATCAAATTTAACCATTAATTAACACCTATTCACTAATCAAACATCGACTTGATTAAAGAACTCAACCTAAACCGCTTTTTATGTGCTCTGCCTTGTTGTTTTTAATGGTTGACGGTATGGTTATGCTCTCACATTTAATCCGTTTTTATCAATTGATTGATAAATACTCTGACTGGAAAATAATTATGAAATCTCGCGCCGCCGTCGCCTGGCAAGCAGGCAAAATTCTGAGTATTGAACAAGTTGATGTAGCAGGTCCAAAAGCGGGTGAAGTATTGGTTCGTATGGTCGCTACTGGTGTTTGTCATACCGATGCTTTTACTTTATCCGGTGATGATCCTGAGGGAATTTTCCCCACCATCCTTGGTCATGAAGGCGGTGGTGTGGTAGAGGAGATTGGCTCCGGGGTCACGACGCTGGCAGTGGGTGACCATGTTATTCCGCTTTATACCCCTGAATGTGGTCAGTGCAAATATTGCTTATCAGGCAAAACCAATTTATGTCAGGCAATACGAGTCACTCAGGGTAAAGGGTTAATGCCCGACGGTACCAGCCGTTTTTCACAAAACGGCAAAGCCATCTATCACTACATGGGCACTTCAACGTTCAGTGAATATACCGTAGTGCCAGAGATTGCATTGGCTAAAATCAATAAAGCCGCGCCGTTGGATAAAGTTTGTTTACTGGGTTGCGGGATCACCACCGGCATCGGGGCTGTACTTAATACGGCCAAAGTCGAACCCGGTTCAACAGTCGCCGTTTTTGGTTTGGGTGGCATTGGTTTGAGTGTGGTGCAAGGTGCGGTAATGGCAAAAGCCTCACGCATTATTGTTATTGATATCAACGAAGACAAATTTGCCATGGCAAAAATGCTGGGGGCCACAGAGTTTGTTAATCCGAAAAAATACGATGCGCCAATTCAGGACGTAATTGTCGAATTAACCGATGGCGGTGTGGATTATTCTTTTGAATGTATCGGCAATACCAATTTGATGCGTAGTGCCCTTGAGTGTTGTCACAAGGGTTGGGGTGAGTCGGTCATAGTCGGCGTAGCTGGTGCCGGACAAGAGATCAGCACCCGGCCTTTTCAGTTGGTGACCGGACGAGTATGGCGTGGCACCGCTTTTGGCGGCGTTAAAGGTCGCAGCCAATTACCCGATTATGTAGAGCGATACCTTAAGGGCGAGATCAAGGTTGATGAAATGGTCACTCATACCATGGGGCTTGAAGATATCAACAAAGCCTTTGACCTGATGCATGAAGGTAAAAGCATCCGCTCAGTGATCATTTTTTAAGGATTGAAAGAACATGACAGCTCAAAACCATAAAACAGAGGTTATGCCGCTGACTCTGGTCAGTGAAAGCCGCTGTTTTGGTGGCTGGGTTAAAACCTACAGTCATCAGTCAAAAGTTAATCATTGCCAAATGCGTTTTGCGGTTTATCTGCCGCCTCAGGCACAAACCCAGCAAAATTTACCAGTGTTGTATTGGTTGTCAGGCTTAACCTGCAACGAAGATAACTTTATGAGCAAAGCGGGTGCCCAACGTTATGCCGCTGAGCATGGGCTTATTTTGGTCGCCCCCGATACCAGCCCGCGAGGGGAAAATGTCCCGGATGATCCACAAGAAGCCTGGGACTTTGGCTTGGGAGCCGGGTTTTATGTTAACGCCACGCAAGCTCCCTGGTCAGAGCATTATCAAATGTATGATTATGTGGTTAACGAGCTGCCTGAACTCATCAACAGCCATTTTCCAGCGAATCCGGCAGCGAAATCTATCAGTGGTCATTCGATGGGTGGACATGGTGCGTTAATGATAGCCCTAAGAAATCCCGGACAATACCGCTCAGTATCTGCCTTTGCGCCAATTGTCGCACCAACGCAATGTCCCTGGGGAGAAAAAGCATTAGCTAACTATCTGGGTAATGATTTAGCCGACTGGCAAAACTACGATACTTGCCACTTAATCGAAAACTCTGTGCAATCAGACTCTGCCGAACTGACGAAACTGGTCTTGTTAATTGAACAAGGGCAAGCGGATGACTTTATTGATCATCAGCTAAAACCTCATTTGATTGAACAAAGCTGTGCTAAAGCAGGCCATCCGCTGGTGCTTAACCGCCATGCGGGTTATGACCACAGTTACAATTTTATCGCCAGTTTCATCGCTGAGCATTTGGCTTTTCATGCCAAAGCACTTAACTAACCAAATAAAAAAGGAAGTAGTAGTAATGAGTATGTATCAAGGAGCTTGTTTATGTGGGGCAGTACAATTTGAAATTCGTGGTGGTATCGACAGTGTGATCCATTGCCATTGTTCATTGTGTCGCAAATCGAGCGGCACCGCTTATGCAACCAATGGTTTTGTCGACACCGATAAATTTAAACTGATTCAGGGTGAAGACAATCTGTCCAGCTTTGGGCTTAAACCGGGTCAAAACCGTCACTTTTGCAAAACCTGTGGCTCACCGATTTATAGCTCAAACAGTGAAGACCCGGCCCGAATCCGTGTCAGACTTGGTACTATAACCTCTGATATCAGCGAGCGTCCGGGCTCTCATAACTTTGTTGGTTCAAAAGCTAACTGGGATACCTTTGATAGTACCTTAGTGCATTATGAAGAGCTTGAGCCAAGCAGGGTTCAGAACAAATAAAACAGCGGCCTGGTTACAGTGCAGCCCAATACCACTATTTAAGTTACTTGAATCTAAGTTATATTTAAACAACAAATCAACCGGTTTGAGCCAATGGGGTTTAACCGAGATAGAAAAAGGACTCAAAAAAGATGCGTGACATATACATACTGCACGAAAATTCAGAATGGGTAGTTCCCTTAAGAGCTGCTTTTAAAGCGTTGGGGGTTGAGGCTAAAGAATGGTTTTTGGATGATGGCGAAATCGCCTTTGATCAAATACCACCTGATGGCATTTTTTACAATCGCATGAGCGCATCATCCCATACCCGTGGACACCGTTTTGGTCCTGAGTATGCCAGAATGGCGCTAACCTGGTTAGAAAGCAACAACCGCCGAGTCGTCAATACCACAGATGCTTTGTATTTGGAAGTCTGTAAAGTATCGCAATACGCCGCTTTACAACACGCAGGGGTAAAAACCCCCGCCACCCGCCCAGTGGTTGGCAAGCAACATTTGCTCGGGTCAGCCGATTCATTTAATCACTGGCCACTGATCCTCAAACCTAACCGAGGGGGTAAAGGGTTAGGGGTACAGTTATTTCAAAGCCAGCAAGCGCTTGAGAGTTATATCAACAGTGACGAATACGAAGAGCCATTAGATGGCATCTGGTTATTGCAGCAATACATTCAGCCGCAAGCATCGTTTATCACTCGCTGCGAATTTGTCGGTGGCAAATACATCTATGCTGTTAACGTCAATACTGAGCAGGGTTTTGAATTATGCCCCGCAGACGTTTGCGCCGTGGATGACAGCTTTTGTCCGACCACAGAGCAACCAGTCAACAAATTTAAGATCAGCACCGAATTTGACAATCATCCCGTTATCGCCAAGCTCGAAAACATGTTGGCAAACAGTGGCATAGAAGTTGCCGGTATCGAAATAATTCGCGACGCCGACGGTGAAATTTACGCTTACGACATCAATACCAACACCAACTACAACAGCCAGGCAGAAGCCGAAGCAAACGTAGCCAAAACAGGCATGGGATCAATCGCTAAATTCCTCAGCGACTTAGCCAAAGCATAAAGCGAAGATTTAAGGTGATCACACGACTCGCTGATCACCTTAGTCGCTTTAAAACTCGCGAGTGTTACGAATAACCCCTACAGCAAGCCCTTCAATTGCAAACGGCTCATTGGTCAGGTCGACTTCGATAGTATCAAATGCGTCATTTTCGGCTTGTAGATAAACCTTGTCGCCTTCACGTTTAAAACGTTTAACCGTGACATCATTGTCAACTCTGGCAACCACTACCTGGCCGTTTTCTGCTGACTGCGCACGGTGTACAGCAAGTAAGTCACCATCCATAATACCGATGTCTTTCATACTCATACCGTTAACCCGCAACAAAAAGTCTGCGCTAGGGTGAAATAACGACGGATCAACCTGATAGTGGCTCTCAACATGCTCCTGAGCCAAAATCGGCTCACCAGCCGCAACTTGCCCTATCAATGGCATACCATCTTCGTCGTTAGACGCTGGCCCCAACAGGCGTATGCCCCTTGAAGTACCCGGTAAAATTTGAATCATACCTTTTTTAGCCAATGCTTTTAAATGCTCTTCAGCAGCATTGGGTGATTTGAAACCTAATGCCTTGGCAATTTCTGCCCTGGTAGGCGGCATTTGTGTTTCATGCATGTGATCTTTAATCATTTGCAGAATTTCTGCTTGTCGTGCTGTTAGTTCTTTCATAATCTGATTTTCCATACAGTAAACCTAACTGTGAGTATATACAGCCACGCCAATTTAGCAAATTTTTAGCTGAAAAAAATTCAATTATTTTTTCGCCAGATAATAAAAACTTAAAACCAAGCGATTTAACTTATTTTAAAGACTTAAAATAAGTTAATACAAACAATGGTTTGTATTACAATTGAAAGTATTAATTGATGGGGATACCTAATTCAACCTAAATTTATGGTTGAAGATTTTTTTGCTGATCTACGAAAAACAACCGACATATGCATTTAACAAACAAAACAACCCGTGGTACGAAACAACTTTTACAGTGGTTTGAGATAGCCTTATGAGGCTTAAATAAGCGGGCTCGTCCCGTAATTAAGCGAATTAAAACGGGGAAGGACATATATGCGGTTAATGTAATGAACCATCACATTAACCGCTCACAAACAAACGAAAGCGTTAGCCTTGTTTTGCCAGTAATTTTGCTTCAGCAATTTTGGTCATTTCTTCGGCTTTGCCAATACAACCCTGTACAGGCATACGACGTGAAGCGAAGATCACGCAGCCGTCATGCGAAGTCATTTCATGGTGAGTACCAGGAACGCGTACAACCAAATGACCTGGAGCAAAGCTTGCTCCATTTTCGATGTAATCACCCTGCATTACCAATACGGTTTCATAACCTTGGTGATGATGCAGTTTAGCAGCAGCCTGATCGTTACCTTCGTATTTCAAAAATGCTAAATCAGCACCTTTATTCGCTTCGAAACCAGCTTCAGTTGTGTCGTTGAACAGTACGTGGTGAGAAACACCTTTGATTAAACCTGAAGTGCTCTTATATGGTCTGAAACGACCTTCTAAACCGCCTTCTGAGCCATCAAACGCAGTAAACTCATACTGACCGTCATAATCAACATCACCGCCAAAATCAAATTTCAGCCCTTTGGTATCAGGAATGTCACCTTCAACCGGCTTGTAACGTGAAACCAGTAAAGTACAGCCATTAACTGAACTCAGTTCGTTTTCACTACCTGCTTTTGGTGCCTGGATCAAGGTTTGGCCCGGCTCATAGCTAACACCATTTTCAACGTAATCGCCTTTAAGTACTACAACGACAAGGAAACCCTCGTGAGCTTGTACTTTAAAGCTAGTGCCAGCGTCAAATTTCAACATCGCCATATAAGCACTGTTGTATTCAGCAGACAGCTGATCAGTAACGACTTTTTTCGGTTTCATTCCCGGTGAATTTTCCACAATCAATGGGCAAATTGACATCGCTTTACGATAAGAAAACTGTCCCCTGACAACCTTATCTTCATAGGGTGCAAACTCTAGCTTGGCGCGTGCGCCATTGGCGTCTGCATCAAACTCTTCAGGAATAGCTATATCACCACGGAAGCCGAATTTAACATCTTCTCTATCACCCGGGAAGGCGTCTTCTGTGTAGCCGATTAAAATACTCATACGTTAACCCTCTTTATTTGTTTAGTCTGGCGTACTGGCTTAGTCCGTTAAATCCCCAACTTTTACCGTCTACATCAAAAATTGAGATGTAGTTTGGCAGGGAATGCGACAAACCTAATTCTTTGTTTAGCAACTCACTGGTGGCCGCCAACCAGGCTTCTTTTTCCTGGTCAGTATTAGTGCCGGTGGTAATTTGAACAATCAAATCATACGAAGTTGTTGCGCGATTGTTTTTTTCACCGTTAATGTACCAATCACTGTGATCATCCCGAATATTAACCATCGTCACTTCAGGTTTTTTATTAAGGTGCTCTGCCGTAAGCTCAGTTAAAACCGTTGCAAGTGTCGCTTTTACAGCGGCATCTACAGGGCGGTTGACTGTCAACACTAATTTTGGCATCGATTTACTCCGATAACTATCTTTGTACTATCTTTGTACTATCTTTTTTGCGCCTATTCTGACATTTTTCAGTCTAGAACATTAATCGCGCTTTTGCCCCATACCATGCCAGTACACGGGCCACTTCTGACCTTCCCCTACATTGTTGATGAAAGCGGCAATGCCCACCAACAAGATACTGCCTAACAATACAGGAAAAACCATAAAATCGAAACCTGGCATATGACCGGCGGTACCGGCCATGATGATAACTAAAGGGTTTGCGCCTGCTGGTGGGTGAACTACCCTGAGAAATTGCATTGCCGCAATGGCAACGCCGACAGAAACGGCCATGGCAACAGCAACCAAAATAGGATCTGGTTTGCTAAAAACGCCGGTAATAGAGGTGTCCATGCTGCCATCTAAAAATAAATAGTACCCGGCAAAACCAACCAAAGCTGACAGGACGTGTCCGCCTACTACGTTTCGCGGCTGAGCTACCGGCAATGCGGAAGCCGCAAATAAGATCACGCACGTCGCTCCAAATGGAGCCATGAGAAACTGATGTTCAGTTAAGGTGCTTAGCAAAGCCAAACAAAAGATGCTAACAAAACCGCCTACAAAACCGCGTGCCAATGGAATCAACCCTGGTCTTGGAGGCAAGCTGCCTCCACCTGATAATTTACTCATATTATTCCTATTTTAATATACACCTTGACATCAAACCCTACGGCTGTGACAAGCTATAATAATTAATATTCAATGATAATTGTTGTTCACATCGTTTAAACAGTGCCAAACGTACGTTCTGTAAGGGTCCGTACTGGGCGCAAATACTACAGATTCAGGCACTCGATCGCAACATTTTTTTTCAACTTCTTGGCAAGAAGTGCATAAAAAACAATCTCAAAACGAGTATAAAAAGACTCACTAAAGGGCACTAAAATACGCTTAGCACCAGTAATCATTGGCATCTGAAAGCGTCGGTATGGTATCTTATGCGTCCTATATTACTGTCGATGATAAAAAATGTTAAAAATTGTCACCTTGCTAAATACGCTACTCAGCGCCCCACTTTCGGTTTTAATGAAATCGCAAGTAGTTCCTGAAGGAGTCGTTGATAGCCTTGGTATCGATACCAGCAAACCTATTTTTTATATCATTAAAACTAACTCCCTTAGCGATAAAATCACCATTGCCCGTGCCTGTAAAAACTCCGGCTTACCCAACCCTGCTGAACCTGTGATCATTAATGGTCAACCCATTGATGCACTATTGAGCCTCGAAAACCCCAAACCCCTATTGTTTGGTAAAGCCAAAAAAACCACGGCATTAAAAATCGGTGCTACTATTTTAGCCGCTCACCAAAATAACAACGAACTTGATGCCCAACTGGTACCGGTAACCATTGTTTATGGCCGGGAGCCCGGTAAAGAAAAAGCCAATTTACAATCGATTATCGCCGATGCAGAGTCACCCAGCTGGTTACGTAAAATATTCATGGTTATTTTTTCGGGTAGATCCAACTTTATCCGCTTTAGCAAACCTGTGTCGATTCGGGAAATGAGCAACAAACACGACTCCATTGAAGATGCCGGACACAAACTTATTCGGGTAGCCCGTTTTCATTTTTACCGTCAAAAACTCTCTGCAACCGGTCCACGCATGTGGGACCGTCAACAAATGTTTAACAGCGTACTGTCGGCACAATCCATTAAAAAGGCCATCGACGACGACGTTAATGAGGGAAAAAATGACAAGTTCACGGTAAAGAAGGAAGCCAAGAAGCTGCTTGACGAAATTGCCGCTGACTATCGCAACTCGTACATTCGCCTGGCCAGCCGCTTTATGAACTGGTTATGGAGTAAACTGTATAGCGGTATCCAGGTCAATAATGCCGAAGTGGTCAGGGACTTGGCCCACAAAGGCCACGAAATTATTTACGTGCCGTGTCATCGCAGTCATATGGATTATTTATTGCTCTCTTATGTGCTTTATCAGCAAGGGCTGGTGCCTCCGCACATTGCCGCTGGTATTAACCTCAACTTTGGTCCTGTGGGGCCAGTATTACGCCGTGGTGGTGCATTTTATCTACGCCGCAGTTTTAAAGGCAACAAATTATACGCGACGGTTTTTCGTGAATACCTGGGCCAGCTGTTTATGAAAGGTTACTCGGTTGAATACTTCATTGAGGGAGGCCGTAGCCGAACAGGACGGTTATTAACCCCAAAAACCGGCATGATAGCAATGACCATTCAAGCCATGCTACGCGGCATCGACAGACCGGTAACTTTTGTGCCTGTGTATATAGGTTACGAGCATGTAATGGAAGTGAGTACTTACTTAAAAGAGCTCAAAGGCACCACTAAAAAAGCCGAATCAATGTTTGGTGTGTTCAAGGCCTTTAAAAACTTACGAGATTACGGCTACGGTTATGTCAACTTTGGCGAGCCGGTGATGTTAAAACCCTTCTTAACCGAATACGCCCCTCAATGGAAAGACGCTATCAACCCAAGCGAAGCCCAAAAGCCGCAATGGTTAACACCTGTCGCTAATGCGTTAGCCAGTAAAATAATGACTTCAATTAATCAGGCCACCGCACTCAGTGCCACCACTTTAAGTGCTACCGCTTTGCTCGCCGCCGACAAACATACCCTGACCCGTGGCGAACTGGAGTCGCAACTTGATTTATACCTTGAACTTCATCGTCAGGCCAAATACGCCAGCCATATCACCCTGCCTGACATTGATGCTAAGGCCATGGTCGATCATTTGATCACCTTGAAAAAAGTCGATGTCGCCAGTGACAACTATGGCGAATTAATCTCTCTCAATGCCCAAGAAAGCGTATTGATGACTTATTATCGCAATAATACCATTCATTTATTTGCAGTGCCCAGCTTGCTCTCGGCGCAATTGTTGATGCACAAGCGGATCCCCGAGCAACAATTAATTGAAGCGGTTGAGTGTTTATATCCTTTATTTAAAGATGAGTGGTTCCTCGGCGATATAGAGGTACCAAATTACGTAAAATCCATTATCAATGCCTTTGTCGTACAGCAACTGATCAGTCGCTCTGATGAGGGGATATTAACTGTACCACACCAGTCAGCCGAATCTTTTAAACTACAACTGCTCGCCAATGTAATAAGAAGCACCTTGCAGCGTTACGCTATCGTATTAAGCCTGATCACCCACAACCAAAATACCGAGCGCAACGAACTTGAAGATAACAGTCAGCTTATCGCCAAACGTTTGTCAGTTATGCATGGCATTAAAGCCCCTGAGTTTTTTGACAAAAAGGTGTTGTCGTTATTGATTGGCTCGCTAAAAGATAATGGTTATGTATTAAGCAATGACGAGGGTCAGTTAAGCCCGGCACCGGGTTTACCTGCGTTAAGCCAAATCGTGACTAGTTCATTACAAAATGATGTGGTGCAATCAATCATTCAGGTGATCAAACCCCATTAAAGATGTGGTTTAAACACAGGGATGCCTCAGTGCCACTTAATAGCACCCGGGCGGATTAACAAGGTAACCAGCATCGCCAAAATCATTGCAGGATAAATGGGTAGCCCCAATGACAAACCGCAGGTATAAGTCACACCGCCTAATATGGTGGTTGTAGCATACAACTCCCCCTTAAACACCGGTAAATCCAGCACCACATCGCGTAATGTTCTCCCACTAATGGCAGTAACCGAAGCCAGGACAATCGCACCAAAGCCATCGATATGCTTACGATACGCCATTAATGTGCCCGAAATAGCAAAAATGGCAACGCCGAGTCAATCAAACCAGTGAAAGTAATCTTGCATCTTTTTTATCTATATTATATCTGCCGTTAGCGTTCATAACTTGCCACACAATAATACCCTGGCAAGTCACTGTTGAGATTAGCCTTAGCCTAGAAACGGCGTTTCAGGGACGCCAAAGTGGGCAGAAAAAGCTTTAATATGCTCAACCGTCATTTTTCTTTTGCTGTTAAGTATTTCAGAAATAATGCTTTGGGTGGCAATATGTTTTAAATCTTTTTGTTTAACGCTATTTTCACTCATGAAAAATGCCAGTGCCTTAGCCGGGGTGACGGTTGGCAATACCAGGTTTTTTTGTTCATATTCATAGACCTGGTCGCTGAGCATATGGGCTAAAATCGCGGGAATATCATCCTCAGTGGCTGCGTAACTGAATAATGCATCAATCATCTGCATTCGTCGGTCAAGTTCATCATCATCTTCGATGGGGGTGTTACAGGCGACTGACAAGCCAGCTCTGTGGTGAATTTTTTGGTTTGCGGGGCCATTAGTTCAAACATTTGTGCCAGTGTAGCCAGTGAGTTTGGTTCAGTCATGGGTTTTTGCATCATCATAATAATATTGTCCTACTATAGAATGTTCCGTTTCCACCATTTGTCGTATTCTGCGTGAGAATAGACAGCCATAACGTAGAAGGTATGCGCTTTAGGGCTTGCCCAGGTGACAAGCCGACAGTTATTTTTATGAATATCAAAGATATAGATATCCAAAGGTCCCTTTTTACTCCCATTTTTAAGCTTTGCAGCGGGAACTCTATCAACTCCCCAGTTGCTCGCCGAGCGCCAAATATCGCGTATTTGCGCAGATGACTCAAAACTAATCAAAACTAAGGTGGCGCTGGTTAAACACATCCAGCCAAAGTTTTAAACCGACTTTCCATTGTGCATGGTGGACCATTGCCTGAGCAATAACCCCTAGGTGGCTGTCCGAGAACGACAGTGCGGCTGAGGAAAATCTGGGTTCGGTCATTTTCCGCGCTTTTTAAGTTAAATA
>JBLHHD010000038.1:0-12351 GCA_047614605.1 Alteromonadaceae bacterium | reverse complement strand
TGACTGACTGACAATATTGCCTTCTAGCCAATCCCCCTTAAGCCGCTACTTCGCTAGCCTGCCCGCCAGAGCCAAGATTTTAATTGGATTCAGTATCCCGTTGATCTTAATGGTGATCATCGCCATTATCATCTTTGACAGCGAAAATAAGGTCAACGAAACCAGCCATTGGGTTACCCATACTCAAACAGTCATCTCAGACGGGCAAGAACTGAGCAAATTACTCGTTGATATGGAAACTGATGAGCGGGGGTTTTTAATCACTGGCAACGAGAGCTTTCTCGTTCGTTATAAGCTTACACAACAAGTCTGGAATAATAAAATGGCCCAAACCAAAGCGTTGGTCAGCGACGACCCGACACAGGTTCGACGCCTTGAAAAAATTGATCAACTACAAAAACAGTGGATAAAACAAGCAGCGACTATCGAAATCGAGCAACGACGTCGTGTCAAGGTAGCCGAAAAAGCCTCTAAATCACCTATTGATAACACTCAAACCGCTACCTTTGAGACCCTGGTTGACGTCATCGCACTGATCGAATCTGAAGTCGGCAAAAATATCATCGATAAAGCCAGGTCCCAGTTAAGTGATTTTATCTACACTGAACAACAGTTGATGCAAATGCGGGTTAAAGACGCCCATACGGCAGCAACAAACACCACTTTCATTGTCATCGGTGGCACCATTGCAACGGTGATTATTGCCCTGATCGTGGCACTATTTGTATCCAATAACATTGCCAATAAACTTAAAGTACTCCTCAAGGCCACCCAAAATGTCACCGCCGGCGATTTTGAGCAACATATCACCGTCACCACCAATGACGAATTTGGTCAACTCGGCGAAGCCTTTAATACAATGACCTCGACAATCAAACAATCAACCGAAAAATTGACCCATGCCAATCAGGCAAAAGGCGACTTTCTTGCCAATATGTCACACGAGATCAGAACCCCGATGAATCGTGTTTTAGGCATGTTGTCTTTATTGGAAGAAACCCAAATGGATAACAATCAGCAGGAGCTGGTTGATACTATTCGGGTTTGTGGTGACGGCTTAATGGTGGTACTCAATGATATACTCGACTATTCAAAAATAGAAGCGGGTAAAATGAGCCTTGAGTTACAGCCCTTTAATTTAAGCCAATGTATTGAGAACACGATTTACTTGCACAATTACCGGGCATCACTAAAAGGTATTGACTTGTGTTACCACGTAGATGCCGACCTGTCAGTGGGCTTTTTGGGTGATTTAACCCGAATACGACAAATTCTAATGAACCTGTTAAGTAATGCCATTAAGTTTACTGATAATGGCGATATAAAGATTACGGTGAGCAGCAACAGCTCTGAAGGTAACAGTGAAGGTAAAAAGACTCAGTTGAGATTTGCCGTCAGTGATAAAGGCATTGGTATCTCTGATGAAGATCAAAGTAAACTGTTCAAGTCATTCTCACAGGTTGATACTTCAATTACGCGAAGGTATGGCGGTACCGGATTAGGTTTGGCGATTTGTTACCAGCTAACCCAATTGATGGACGGCAAACTATGGCTAACCAGCGAGCAAGGCAAGGGATCGACCTTTTACTTCGACATACCGCTCCAAGCAGTCGAGTTAAGCGCCCTACCCAAAAGCATTTCACGCTCAAGTCTTAATGATAAAAAAGCAGCATTACCCGCGCTGCATATCCTGATTGCCGAGGATAACCAGATAAACCAGTTACTGGCGCTCAAGCTGCTCGAAAACCTGGGTTATAAAGCCGATGTCGCCAATGATGGTCAAGAGGCTATTGATGCCCTGCATAGGCGCCCTTATGACGTAATTCTAATGGATATGCAGATGCCGGTGCTTGATGGTGTCAGCGCCACTAAAGCGATCATCAAGCAATGGCCGTATGGTGAGCGACCAAGGATCATTGCCATGACCGCTAATATATTGCCTGAAGACAGAAAGAAATGTATGGACGCAGACATGGAAGACTTTATAGCCAAACCCGTCGAAATCGAACTGTTGGTTGATGCGCTGTTAAAGTGTGCCGACAGTGCTCGAAATACGGATGCTCTCCCGCCTACTCCGCAGCTCTCTGGGCATAGTTCATCGCATAGTTCATCGCACAGTTCGCAAAAAAGTTCACCGCAACCGTCGCAAAGCCAAACCACTATCATTCTTGATATAGCCGCCATCAAACGCCGATTTGAGGGTATATTTCATGTTTATCTTAATATCAGTGAATTGTTTATTAGAGAATACCCAAAAATGCTAACAGACATTAAACAAACCATTGATGATAATGATGCTCAACAGTTAAAAGCAACAGCTCATAGCTTAAAAGGCGCACTTAAAAACCTCTATGCCGAATCAGTGGCAAAACCCGCTCAGCAACTCGAA
The DNA here is from genome assembly GCA_047614605.1 of Alteromonadaceae bacterium. Taxonomy (GTDB): domain Bacteria; phylum Pseudomonadota; class Gammaproteobacteria; order Enterobacterales; family Alteromonadaceae; genus JABSOG01. The sequence continues at coordinate 9,962 of JBLHHD010000038.1, read as the reverse complement.
AAAATGGGCAGCAACGACGACGGTTTAAGCCAAGCCGCAACCATCTATCAACAACTCAAAGAACAAGTCGAACAATTGGTTAAAGAACTCGAAACGCTAATCGAAAACGAACGGAGTTAGTCAAATCCCCCTGAAAAAATAGTTATACCAATTTTGTAGGAGCGTCGGGCTGTCGTTACAGCCGCAGCGGAGCCTTCGGGTGTTACGACACCCCGGCACGAAAGCAGTTTATAACTGGCCCCCAATACAACACACCCACAGCGGTTTATGACACCTTCGCTTTCTCAGGTTTCGGCTGTGAATTTTTGGGGATTGTATCCCGCAATGACGATGGACTGGCGCACAAATAGTACATTATTTCAAAAATATTTAGGGTTATTAATGAATTGTGGTTTGGTGGAAGATTCATTCGCGGCCGGGACGCTTCGCTGCGGCCGCTCCCACATAAAATCATGCACAAGCTGAATAGTTCAACAAAGCCCCCTGTCAAAATTCACGACACTTCGGCTTCGCTGCTGCCACTCCCACAATACACCCAAAAGTTGGTGGGATTTGACCCCACAAAATAGGGGATATTCGACAAGCTACCACCAAAACCCAAACACCAATAAATAAAAAAAGCGCCCTACTGACAGGCGCTTTTTCGGTTTTAGCCTTTAGGGCTTAACCATTTGCTGGTTTTATACACTGCCCCGCGCAAATTTCGCTGGCATTTTGGATGCCGTCGATGATGTTTCATAAACCTGTTGCTTGTTCGGCACTCAGGTAGGCGGTTTCATCGGCTTCGGTCATTTTGTCGAGCGATGCACTGACATAAGCGAGGGTGTTGATGATTTGGTCGAGGGTTAGCTCGGCGGTGTCTTTTACTAAGGGGTTTTGATAGCTCATGATATATCTCCCGCTGCTATTTTAAAGATAGCGTTAACGATTACGGTTGAGTTTTGAGCGGTTGATTGGGCTGGGGTCATAAAAAACATGACGGCACAGCTAACTTGTCTTCTATTAAATAAAGTCATTTTGATTGCCTCTTTGTTGTTGTAACAACAGTTTGGTTTCAGATTGATTAGCTCGCTTGAGGTGTTTTGCGGCACCTTAGGCTAGCGTTGGTTTTTTTGCTTTTGGGCTGCTTATTGATTTTTTGTATAGGCTTTACTCTTGGTTGGTTTGGTATTTATACAGTACACTCGCTGAATGGGGAAAATTCCAGTTTTTGTTGGTTAAATGTGCTTTCAAATTACGTTGGTGGTGGATTGGTATTTACCCTTCTTTTGAGTTAAACCATTTTGTAAATAAATGCTTATATTTGTTACACATTATTCAACGATGCCATAACATTAATTGCTCGTTAAGGAGTTTGCTTTGCAGGATTTTTTGAAAGGTTTGGAAGGGGCAAAAAATCGCTTTAGCCACGATCATAAAAACAAGTTTACCTTCGACAATAATAAACAATTAGTATGCCTTGCTATTAATCCACCCAATGTTATTGACTTTACTGCTATCAGCAAAAATACGACTTTGCGATGGTTGAATTTACACGAAAATGCCCTGCTTGGATTGCCAGACTCTATAAGTAAATTAGACAACTTAATACATTTTAACCTGAGTTCAAATAACCTGACCAAGCTGCCTAAGTCCATCGGCAAATTAAAAAAACTAGAACTTCTCCACTTAAATTCAAATAACCTGACCCGCCTACCTGAATCCATCGGTGAACTGGAAAAGTTAAAATATCTCGATTTGAACTCAAATAACTTGACTCGTCTACCTGAATCCATCAGCAAACTACAAAAATTAGAACTTCTCGATTTAAGCTCAAATAACCTGACCAATCTGCCTGAATCTATCAGCAAACTGAAAAACCTACGATATCTCACTTTATCCAATAACCCAATAGCAAAATACCTAAAAGGTATTAAGGACTATTTATCTACACAAGAGCTAATAACCTATCTGCTCGAAGTCCAGCACAAAAACACTAAACCGTTAAACGAAGCCAAAGTGCTGGTTGTTGGTGATGAGCGAGTGGGAAAAACTTCACTCATTAAGCGCATTTTGGGCGATAAACATAACCCCAATCAGCATAGCACCGAAGGTATTGATATTCATAAGCGCCAGCTGAGCAATGATATTCAGGTAAATATTTGGGATTTTGCTGGACAGGAAATTACCCATCAAACTCACCAGTTTTTTCTCAGCACCCGCAGCTTATACCTTTATGTGCTCGACTCGCAAAAAGAAGATAATGACTCAGATATTTATCATTGGCTCAGTGTGATCAAAGCCAATGGCGGCGACTCACCGATTATTGTGGTGGTCAACAAAAGGGATTTAAATACCGGTTACAGTTTTAATTTAAACCGCTATAAAGACGAGTTTAATATTGTTGAGGTGCTCTACCTCAGTGCTGAAAATGACGAAGCTATTGCAGCCGAAGTAAAACAAAAAATTAGCCATAACATTGACGATTTAACCCGCTGTATTGAACAGCACGTTGAAAAACTCGAAGATATTAAGTTTCCACTGCCGCCCAGATGGGCCAAAGTAAAAGACGAGCTTGAAGCCATGTCAACTGGCGAAAAGGACTATATTGAAAGTGACGATTATGAAACCCTGTGCCACAACAATGGCATAGAAAACCCACAATTACAGGACACCCTGCTCACTATCCTTAATCAAATTGGCACAGTGGTCACTTACAAAGACAATCATCGGCTCAGTGTAATGCAAATTATTAACCCACTTTGGGTCACCAACGGGGTTTATAAAATCATTCGCTCGCCGCTGGTTGATATCAATGCCCTACTCAGCTTAAACCAGTTTAAAGCCATTTTTGCAGGTGAGGCAAAATATAGAACCAGCCACTATAACTGGCTTAAAGACCTGCTAAACCAGTTTGAGCTGTCGTTTTCTATCGACGATGAGACTATTTTGTTGCCTTCAAAACTCAGCCCAAACCAACCCGACTTTACCCTGGCTGAGTTTCAAACCGGACTAAATTTTAAATACAGCTATCAAAACCTGTTGAAAAAGAGCGTAATTTCGCAATTTATCGTCAAAATGAAAGACTACATCACCTCAAAAGCGCTTAAGTACTGGCAAAGAGGGGTGTTTTTACAACATGGCGATTGTAACGGGGTGGTTATTGCCGATGAGGAGACAAAAACTATCACTATTGCCATTGATACCTCTTCGCGTTCAGCTAAAGAGTTACTGACCATTATCCGCCATACCATTCGCAGTGTTAGCGGTACTCATCTCCGTTATGATGAACAAGTACCATTGATGCTTAAAAACCAATTGGTGGGTTATGCCGATTATGATCATTTAACCGAGTGCGAAAGAGAAGGTGATGAACATATTCGCCTTAAAATCACCAGCGCCGATAAAAAGAACCATCGCTTTGCCATTGCCGACTTGCTCGATGGTTATCGCATCAAAGACGATACCCACTTTGATTATCATAAGCTCACTAAAGACTTCGTCACTATCGCCTTGCTCGAAACAGAAAATCGCCACACCATAACCAACGAAAACGAAGACCAAACCAATGACCGCTTTAAAACAGCCTTGGTACACCGTAAATATATCGTCGGCGACCAAAGTAGAGGCGGTACATCAGCAACAGAAAAAAGCAGCGGTGAGCGCGATTTACTCATCAGAAACAACCAAACCGGTGTTGCCGAAAGTGTCATAGAAGCTTTTATACTCAAGCAAATGAATTCCAAGGTGATTAATAGTCACTACCAAAAGCTGGTAAACAATTACGACACCACAGGTAATCAGCGTAACTTTATTTTGGTGTATGCCAAAAGCAAAAACTTTGCCGGATTATGGAAAAAGTACCAAAAGCACTTTAGTGATTTTGAAGATACCAGCGACACCGATAGCCCCAAAGATAATGTCAAAACCGGAAAAACAACTAATGCTAACCGGGATGTTTGGCATATTTTTGTCAACTTTGGTGTGTAGGGCGTGTAGTGAAGTTTCGCGCCCCGCCAAACCCGGTTAATCCAATTCAAACCCCTTCTTGTTATTATGGTGATCAATTTTTACGCACTTGTTTACTCAGGTATATCGGCGTATATTCCATAAAACAATAAATACTTTAATCTATAAATCAAATAGTATAAGAATTTCTATCAACGTTATCACCACAAAGAGTAGATGAAGGGCCGCAGATATGGCTGATCCAATTAATCCCCATGACAAGTTTTTTCGCTCTTCGATGCAACATGCTGCTATAGCACAAGCATTTTTTCGCCACTACCTGCCCACATCGTTGCGCGATGGCCTAGATTTCGATTCGATCAAACTTGAGAACAGCACCTTTATCAGCGATGACTTACAAGAAACCATCAGCGATCTGGTTTTTAACTGCCGTTATAGTGGCGATGAAACCAATCGAGAAGCCAAAGTGGTTTTATTAGTTGAGCACCAATCAACACCCGATCAATTTATGGCGTTCCGGGTTTTTCACTATCTGTTTAATATGCTCTATAGCCTGTTAAAACAACGCACAAAGGCGCAAACTAAAGACAAACTACCTGCGGCATATGCGCTGGTTTTCTATCATGGCAAACCAAGCCCTTATCCCTATTCAATGGATTTAGCAGATTGCTTCGACGACCCACTAAATATTATGCACAATATGTTTAAAGAGCCGGTTCACCTCATCGACGTGAATCAGTTTGAAGATGATCAATTAAAACAACAGCAGTTGCTGGGTATTATGTCTGGAGCGCTAAAATATAGCAGGGCACGAGATATTGGCCCTCACATGATATGGTTGCTCCAAGGCGATAATTCGATAGACTTAAGCGACCCATTAACGCTAAAATTCGTAAAGACATTTTTTAACTATATGGTTGGTGTCGGCAACATAGCCGATATTGAACTGTTTATTAAAAACGCACAACAATTGCCCGAACCAGTACGAGGTGAAGTTATGACTGCAGCAGAGAAACTACGCGCCATGGGTGCCGAAGAAGGCCGTCAGGCAGGTCATCAAGAGGGCCGTCAAAAAGGTTTAGAGGAAGGCAAACAAGAAATAGCAATTAATCTACTCAAGGAAAAAGTTGACCCACTCTTTATTGCGCGTATCACTGGATTCGAATTAACCGTTATTCTTGCGTTAAAAGAGCAACTTGATGAGAATGATGAATAAATGCGTAGGGTGGTCACATTTTTTGTGCCCACCGTTAACCGCCAGCCGACGACAAGCCCATATAAAACCGTTGCTTTTGGTCCGCCTCCTATGAAACAGAACCAGATTCAAGCTCGGCTTCTCTAGAGACTGCTCCAACCTGAAAATAACAACCTACGTATAAAACAACAAGACCAACCAAAATGCCTGCCAACCCTTCGTAAACCATGCCTTGCAAGCCAAAGGCCCGCCAAGCGAGGGCGACAGCAAATCCAGTAAACATGGCTGCAATGCACAGAGCTTGTGAAGGCTGCTTACCAAAGCATAAAAATATCAACAACGGCGCAAACGCACTGGCTAAACCCGACCAGGCCATAACCACCATACTAAAAACACTTTGATTATTGGCCAATGCGAACAATAGTGCGACCCCAGTGATCAGGATTGTCGCCAATTTTAATAACCAGGTATTCTCAACTTTGTGTGGCACTATGTCGTGCGTTATCGACGCTGAGCAGCTCAAAACTAATGAATCGGCAGTCGACATTGTGGCGGCAAAAATACCCGCCAAAATCAACCCCACCAGCACTGAAGGCAATAACTGTTGCGCCATAAGAGGTAGGGCTAGCTCTGCGTCAAACGCCCCCGCATCAGACAAGTAAATGCGAGCAAGCATACCAACACCCGTTGCCAGACAATAAAAAAGCGTAAAAAATAAGTAATACCACACCTTGGCCTGACGCATACTGGCTAAGTTATTTAGTGTCATAAAGCGCACCATGATGTGGGGTTGGCCGATCACTGATAAGCCAGCAAATACCCAACTGACAATAAACAATACCCCTCCAAGCCATCCCGAAAAGACCAGGTCTTTTGGCAGCCAATCCATAAATCCTGGTACGTTGTTCATCTGTTCAATCGCACTTGATAAGCCGCCCAGATTCATTAACGCGACAACTAAAAGTATGCCCATAGCAAAAATCATCACAATCGACTGAGCCGCATCGGTCCAAATTGACGCGCGAATACCGCCGGCAAAACAATACAAACTCACCAGTATTGCGCCAGCAACAGCACCCGACCAAATGGGCCAATCCAATAGTGCGTGAAGGGCTTTACCTCCGGCAACAAGCTGTGCTGATGCGTAGGTCAACAAAAACAATAAGGAGATTATGCCAATCAAGCGCTGCAACAACGAATGCTTTTGACCATACCAATTGGTGAGCACACCAGCGTAACTCACCTCAGCACTGTCCTTAGTGGCTTTTTGCAACCGTTGATGGACAAACAGTGAGGCAAGAAAGTCCCCTGCAATCCACCCAACCATCAACCAAACCGAAGCCAATCCTGTCGCATAGGTGTAGCCAATAACCCCGATAAACATGTAGCCACTATTGTTAGTGGCAACCGCAGACAAACCAACTAGCCAAGGGCCGACATCACCACTGGCCAGATAATAATCCTCTTTGGTCCCACGGCTTTGCCAGGCTGATGACAAACCGATTAATGAAAACAGTAATAAAAATCCAATAAATGAATAAACCATCAATACCTTCCTATGGATGAGAGGCTAAATGAAGTATGTATCCTGACGTGCGGGTGGGTAAATCAATGCTGACTTCACTGAGCGTCAGGGCAAAGGTTTGCTTCATTTCATCGACTAAATTAAAAAATGGCACGCGGCCACTGTCGGCAATGATAATTTCACCCTTACCCTGAGCCAGATAATAATAACAAAGCTCAGCCAGTCTTTTGGCGTTTGTGGCCGAATAGCAGATATCAGCGCCCATTAATAAATCGATATCAGTCAAGTCATCTAAAATTAACTGACAAAAAGAGTGTGGCAAAAAGGGAACGGTGACACCATTAACTCGGCTAATCAATTGTTGATAGTGCTCAACCTGATCATCTGCATCGGTGGCCAAAACCTTGGCACCGAACTTTTTTTTGAGGTATGCAGCAGGTAGACCCCAACCGCAACCAAGCTCGACAACATTTTGCTTTTTGGACAACGCTAATGTGGATAAATAATGAATCAGTAAATAGCTTGAACACCATATACGCGAGCCAAATTTGCCAGGGATCAGACCCGCATCGCGTAACTTGGTTACCTCATCGTGGTTTGGCTTTAATACGGTTATGCCTTCTTGGCTAAAATGATCGAAGTTTCCTTTCATTTTCAGGTTTGTCATTTAACCCCCTATATTGCCATTAGCAACACCGTGCTCAGTGTCATTTATTTTTTGCTCCACTTTGCTGGCCTCCCGACTCCTGAGAACTTGAAGCAAGCGGCGATTTATTCATCATATTAACCAGGTTTTTAAATTTTTCATCGTTTATAAGTGGTGCCAGTGCAGGGTCTTCACGAATATCTTCGAGGTAGCTATCTCGTCGGTTGATAGCTTCAGCTAAAAAACGCAACGCTTCATCAAATTGCTCCATGGCGGTATACGCACAGGCCAACTGATAAAAAGCATGGCTATTATCAGGGTCAATTGTCAGTGCCTGGTGACATAAACTAGCGGCCCACTGAGGTTCGTTTAACTCTAATACGGCATCGGCTTTATAGGTCAGCGCCTCGCAATCTTCGTGACGAAGCTGCAAAATTTCGTCATAGATAGTGATTTTATTAGCAGGGTACGGGTCTTGTTGTGCACGTAGCCACAGCGATTGAACATCCTGTGTCAGCTCAATTTCTTCACGATTTTCTTCTATATGTTGGGTTTTTTGCTGTAATTGCTTTTCGATCATCGCCAGGCGTTTTTCGTATTCATGAACCAGTTTGGCGATCTCTTCGTCTGCCAGAGAATGTACGCGCTCTTTAACGTCCCTAAATGAAGTCCATCCGACCACCACTAATACTGATGTCGCCGCCGCAATCAAATAGAAAAAATACGTTATAGTATCCGTCGCATAGCTAACCCCGCGATCGACCGAATTATGTTCTCGGTCAACAATCTGCTGGATCAATTCTTGTTTCGCTTGGGCTTGTTCGATACGAAGCTGCTTTAGTTCATCTAGCACGTAACGCTCAACAAATGGCGAATAGAGCGGTTTTTGTAATGAATCAACCACCTTCTGGGCTTTTTCCTCATCCGCTTTGTCAGCGAATGAAGGCACAGATAAAATACAAAAAAGCAAAGCAAACGCTTTTAGGAAGCTAGACATATCGCTCTCCCATGGTCGTGGACTTCTACCAGTGCCGCATGAAGGCTCTTTACCGTTGCATCATAATCGCCTTCGCTAACGATAAACTGCATATCAACCTGGCGCATAGACTGATGCATCGCAAGTACACTGATATTATTATTGGCCACGGCCTGTACCGCCTTTGCTAAAATGCCAGGTATCTGCATATCACTACCAATGGCTGAAACAATAGCCACCTTGCGCTGAGTCAGTTCTGCTCCAGGAAAGCGCGTTTCAACCGCTGCCTGAATACGTTTTGCGGTTTTGAGGTTAGTGGATAAAAAATGGGTTAACGTATTTGCGTTTATGTCTTTGGAAACAATACGGGCTTTGAAACGTTTAATGATCGCCAGCACCTCGGTATCATACTCATGAACGCTACCGGCCATATCCTGATCAAATAGCTCCAATGCATAAATGCCTTTACAGCCCGCAATAATTTCAACACAAGGGACATTACTCACGTAGTCACAGGTGATCAATGTGCCGGTATGCTCAGGCTCAAAAGTATTTTTAACGCGAAGAGGGATATTGTTTTGTCTCAGACCCTTGGCCGCTTTTGGGTGAATAGCTTCCATTTTGAGGTTAGCAAGCTGATCGGCGACATCATAATTAGTTCTACCGATAGGGACTGCTTTATCTTCACCAACCAGGCGAGGGTCGGCACTGCACAGGTGAAACTCTTTATGAATAATGGCTTCTCTAGCTTTGGTTAACACCGCCAAACGGCTAAATGTCATCTCACTATAACCCCGATCAAACGAAGTCATCAAACCAACATCACTATGGGCGTAACCGGTAACGATCGGCAGCTGGTTATCTAAATCAATGTTGGCAAAAGCGTCACGAATGCGCTCATCCAGTGATATATGCTTAATGGCACGCCAACCCGTCAGGTCGACAAAGCAAGCGTTGACACCATCGCGTTGCAACAGATTTGCGGTGTTCCAGGCACTGTGAGCTTCACCGATACTCGCTAACATCTCTTTGACAGTGCCTAAATGAGCTTCAAGGGCAAAATGGCCATGGTGACAAAGGTTCTCTAAATCCAGTAAACATTGTCTGGCGTTTTCCATCCGCTCATCCAAAAACTGGTTGGCTTGTAAAAGCAGCTCACCGTCACCAAACAATCGCTGGTTAATCATCCGTAATTCGCTATTGAGCTTATCAAACGTTTGTAACCAACTATTGTCTTCCATACCACTGGCATACAAGCCATAAATACCCAGTTGATTACTCTTTTTATGATTCAGTAACTTATCAGTAATACCACCATAGGCTGACACGACAAACACTCGCTGGTAGATCGTTTTGCCACCGCCTCTGATGATGATATTATCTCGAACCGACGTATAGTCGATCATCGATGTGCCGCCAATTTTTTCAACCGTATGCATCATTTTTTTTTAGTGTGTACCTGTATTTGTTAATTGTTAATTGTGTACATTCCAGTTTAAGAGCTGATAGAATCGTCTCATCAACTGATGCATTGATTGTTAAATCGGGCTCTGACCATATCACGCAATTTAGGGTAACAGTTTTGTTTATGGTAGGAACGACCTCCGCGCCGCGAACTTCGTCGAAAACGCAGCGATTGTGTTGACTTTGTCAACATTCGCGCCGAGACGGC